>JAYUXO010000076.1:0-5168 GCA_043753505.1 Comamonadaceae bacterium | reverse complement strand
GGCTGATTCCTAGCCGCAATTCACCACTGCCCCGTCTCCACCCGTATCGCCACCTCGCAATCATCAAAAATCTCCAGCTTCGCAATCTTGACCCGCACGCCTTGCACGCCGGGCAGTTGCATCAGCCGGTGAGCGAGTTTGCCGATCAGGCTTTCCAGCAGATTGATGTGCCGTTCGGTGCATTCATCGATGATGATTTTGCGCACCTTGCGGTAGTCCAGCACATGCCGGATGTCGTCGTCGTGCGGCTGTAGGGCTTGCGGGCCGAGGTTCAATTGGGCGTCCACTTGAATCGGTTGCGGCGCCGATTTTTCGTGGTCCAGGATGCCCAGGTTGGCATCAAAGCGCAGGCCGGTGAGGGTGAGGATTTGTTGGCCTTGGGTTGTCATGTTCATACGTTTACTATTATTTTGATAGCTGCTTGAGCAGTATTTACAAGGGCTGTAGGCCGATTTGATGCTTTTTCTGACCTACATCAACGAAAAATCGCGCTCAAACCGCATCAAATGCTGCCCGCCATCCACTAACAACGTGGTGCCGGTGATCGACTCATTGTCCAACGCAAATTTCACGGTGGCCACCACGTCGGCTGCGGTGGAAGAGCGGCCCAGGGGGGAGAGTTTGTGCAGTTGCTGAAATTTTTCGTCTGACAGCATATGACTCGTCAGCGTGAGGCCGGGGGCCACACCAACCACGCGCAGTTGCGGGGCAAACGCCTGGGCTAGCAGGGTGTTGGCGGCTTCCAGGGCGGCTTTGCTCAGGGTGTAGCTGAAGAAGTCAGGGTTGGGGTTCCACAGTTTCTGGTCGAGCAGGTTGACGACCACGCCCCGCGCGGTGCGTTCGTTCAGACCTTGCGCTTCGCGTTCGCTTACGTGCCTGTGCAGCGCCTGCGCCAGCAGCACGGGCGCGCCAGTGTTGCTGCGCAGGTGGGTTTCCAGGGCTGCGTAGCTGAAAGTGTGGGGCGTGTCGTGTTCAAAGCTGCTGGCGTTGTTGACCACGGCATCCAGTTGGCCAAAGTGCGCCACCACGCGTGGCACCAGGGTGCGCACCTGCTCTTCGTCGGCCAAATCAGCGTCAAAAGCGGCGGCAGCCCTTTCAATACCTGCTAGAGCAGCTACGGTTTCCATAGCATCAGCCTCGGAGTGGCGATAGTGCACCGCCACCTGCCAGCCCGCCTGGCCGAGCGCCAGCGCGATTTCGCGTCCCAGGCGTTTGGCGGCGCCGGTAATCAAGACGGTGCGGGAAGTGTGGGTTGGGTCAGGCATGGTGTTCGGTAATGTGACTTGGTTTGCGCTTGCAAAATGATGACCGCCTGGTACGCGACGACTTCGCAAAAAACGCAAAACAATACAGGCCAGCTTCCAGGCTGACTTTTTTTGTGTCGTTCGCGTCAACCTTGGCGCACTTTGCGTTTGAGAATCGGGTGTTCGTGACTGAAGCGCATCGCAGACAATTGCCACGTGCAGCACCAACAACAAAGTCTACCCACTCTCCCACAAGACCCACTGATGACGTTGATCCAGCGCAGCATCGGTCAAGCTGGCGGCTGGTTACCGTTTGACCGTTTCATGGCGCTGGCTTTGTACGCGCCCAACCTGGGCTACTACAGCCGCAGTGACCGGCAGTTTGGCTCCAGGCCTCAGACGGGCAGCGACTTCACCACGGCTCCTGAAATCTCGCCCCTGTTTGGCCAGACTTTGGCTGTGCAGGTAGCCCAAGCGCTGCAGGCCACGGGTAGCCATGAGATGTGGGAGTTTGGTGCGGGCACCGGCGCGCTGGCTTTGCAGTTGCTTCAAGCGCTGCCCGAATTGGGTGTCAAGCCAAGTCGTTACACCATCGTGGAGCTGTCTGCCACGCTGCGGGCGCGCCAGCAGCAGACGCTGGCTGCTTACGGCGAGCAGGTGCGCTGGGTAAACGAGCTGCCCGAGGCGATGCAAGGCGTGGTGCTGGGCAACGAGGTGCTGGATGCCATGCCGGTGAAGCTGCTGGCGCGCGTGCAGGGCGTGTGGCACGAACGCGGCGTGGCAGTGCATGACGGCAAGTTGGCTCGGGCCGATATGCCCACCGACCTGCGTCCGCCGTCGACCATCGACGGCCCCCACGATTACGAAACCGAAATCCACCCCCAGGCCGAAGCCTTCATTGCCACTGTGGCCCAGCGCCTGCTGGAGAGTGAAAAAGGTGGGGCCGCGTTTTTTATCGACTATGGCTTTCCCGAAGCCGAGTACTACCACCCCCAGCGTCACATGGGCACCCTGATCTGCCACCAGGCCCACCAGGCCGGCGGCGACCCACTGGCCGATGTGGGCCGCAAAGACATCACCGCCCATGTGAACTTCACTGGCCTGGCTGTTGCAGCGCAGGAAGCGGGGTTGAACCTGCTGGGTTACACCAGTCAGGCGCGGTTCTTGATGAACTGCGGGCTGCTATCAAAAATAGAGCTGCTTGAGCAGCATCTAAAAGGGCAAAACCTGCTTTTGATCAATGAACATGAGATGGGCGAGTTATTCAAGGTGATGGGCTTTTGCACCGGCGCGCCGTTTGATGCGGCAGGTTTTGTGGCGGGTGACCGCTCGCACCGGTTGTAAGACATGTTCCGCTGGTTCATCGTCATCCTGCTCGCGCTGATTTTGATCAACGGATTGTCGCCATTGCTTGCCAAGATGGGCTTTGGCAAGCTGCCGGGCGACTTCCGGTTCAGGCTGTTCGGGCGGGAGTGGTTTTTGCCGGTGACGACGACGCTGGTACTCAGTCTGGTGGTGGGGGTGATTGCGAAGTTGGTATAGGTGGATCGCCTACTTCCAGCGCAAGCACCACCGCCTCCACCCGCGCCCGCTGAATCAGTTGACCCACTTTAGGCCCGTTAGCCCCTTCAGCTATTGCTCGAGCAGCTATCACATTCGTAGCGACAGACTGCGCTGCAGCCAGTGCAGCCAACAAACGCTTGCGCTGCGGATACGCCACATCCTGCAAGCCCAGTCGTCCCCTTGCGTCGCATGCACAGGCCAGCAGGGCGTGGGCAAAGCGTTCGGGTTTGCGGATCGCATCGCAGCGCGTGAGCAGGCGCATCACGGCTGCAGCATTCAGGCTGGCGCTGCGGTGGATGTTGCTGTGTTCGCGGGCCACAAGGTCGGCCAGTTCGCGGCAGTCGGTGGGCACGCGCAGGCGCTGCCCCACTTGGGCGGCCAGTTCGGCACTGCGGGTTTCGTGGTCGATGTGGCGACCCAATTGCGGATTGGCCTGCATTTTTTCGCGCCAGTGCTCAGGGGCGTAGGCACTGCCCAAATCTTGAACAAAGGTCGAATCGACACCCAGGTCGGTCGTGCCTTTACCCAGGTCGTGCATCAGGCAGGCCCAGCGCACGGCCAGGGGTGCCTGCAGCAGCGCCGCCATTTCCAGGACCATCATCAAGTGCACGCCGGTGTCAATTTCCGGGTGATGTCCGGCCCGCTGGGGCACGCCCCACAGGCAATTAATTTCAGGCAGCAGGCGCTGCAGGGCACCGCACGCGCGCAACTCCGTGAACATGCGCTCTGGCGCGGCTTCCATCAAACCGCGCGAGAGTTCCTGCCACACCCGTTCGGGCACCAGTGCGTCCACCTCGCCGGCGTGCACCATCTCACGCATCAACACCTGGGTCTCGGGAGCGACAGAAAAATCAGGGAAACGCGCGGCAAACCGGGCCAGCCGCAAGATGCGCACAGGGTCTTCGCGGAAGGCGTCGGTCACGTGGCGCAGCACCTTGGCGGCCAGATCGGCCTGGCCGTACCAGGGGTCGATTAAATCGGTGAATTTCAAGGAAAAAGTGCCATCAGCCCTCATTAAATCTGCTGGAGCAGCTATGGAATTGATAGTAAGGTCACGACGGGCAAGGTCTTGTTCCAGGGTCACTTCAGGTGCGCAGTGCACCTGAAATCCGTGGTAGCCCTGTGCCGTTTTCCGCTCGGTGCGGGCCAGGGCGTATTCCTCGCGGGTGGTCGGGTGCAAAAACACCGGGAAGTCACGCCCTACCGGCAAGTAGCCCAGTGACGTCATCTGTTCTGGCGTCGCGCCGACCACCACCCAGTCGCGGTCTTGCATGGGCAAGCCCAACAGGGCGTCACGCACCGCACCGCCGACGAGGAAAATTTTCATGCCGCAATTGTCCATGAGGGTTCGGCAATGCTTACCTTAAACTGCCTTGATGAGTTCCCCATCCGATCACCGCCGCATCGATATTCAAGCGTTTTGCGCCACGCAAGGGCAGTTGCACCAGCAAGATGCGATGCAAAAATACGAGCGGCTGCTGGCGCAGTTCGCCCCCGAGGCGGGTTCTGTACCGCTGGGGGTGGTCGATTGGCAAGCACAGGGACAATTGCGTGTGTCGGCCAGCCACACGGGTGTGCCGTGGCTGCACCTGCAGGCGACTGCCATGGTGCCGTTGACCTGTCAGCGCTGCCTGACCCCGGTTCAAGTGCCGTTGGAGGTGGACCGCTGGTTTCGCTTTGTGGCAGACGAGGCTACGGCCGAACGGGAAGACGAAGACGCTAAAGAAGACCTGCTGGCGATCAGTCACGAATTTGATTTGCATGGTTTGGTGGAAGACGAACTGCTGATGGAATTGCCCGCTGTGCCCCGGCATGACGATTGCCCTGTGGTGGTGCAGCTGTCGGCAGGCGACGATGAATTTGAGGCGGCGTTTGAGGAAAAAACCAACCCGTTTGCTGCGTTGACCTCACTCAAAGGTCTTGCTACCGACAACAAGGACACAAAGCCTGGTTGACGCTTGTGTCTGGGCTATAATCGTGGGCTTTTCGCGACGGCTTTGTACCGCGGTATTTTTACCTCAGGCATTCTGCTTGTCGCCAACTTGTCCAACCCGCCAACTTTTTTTTGCGTCTCTCAGCCAACTTCCCGGTTGCCGCGCAAACAGCATTTAAGGAGCCCACCATGGCCGTTCAGCAAAACAAAAAATCGCCGTCCAAGCGCGGCATGCACCGCTCACACAACGCGCTGGTGGTGCCAGGCATTGCAGTGGAGCCCACCACCGGTGAAATTCATTTGCGCCACCACATCAGCCCCAGCGGTTTTTACCGCGGTCGTCAGGTGCTGAAAAATAAATCAGAGGCTTGAGGTGTGCGTGGGCCCATGAGTCGTCCACTCTGAGCTGTCCACACTAAACGGCCCAC
>JAYUXO010000075.1:0-5173 GCA_043753505.1 Comamonadaceae bacterium | reverse complement strand
ATGGTCAATATGTGCATGCTTGCGGCCTTGTCAATATGCGACAGCGTCCCCAAACCGCCAAAGGCACCATGTTTGTTACTTTAGAAGACGAAACCGGTACGGTAAATGTGATTGTTTGGCCGCAGCTTGTGGAAAGCCAACGGCAGCCCCTGTTGAATGCGCAGCTTCTGTCAGTCAAGGGCGTGGTGCAGCGCGATGTACAAAGCGGAGGATCTGTGCAGCATGTGATTGCAAGATACTTAACTGATATGAGTGTTTTGCTAGGCCGGCTAGCGAAACACGGCGGAAAAAGTCGTGATTTCCGCTGAACTAAATAACATGGATGCTACGACTGATCGCGACATTTGAGTATTCTGGAGCGGGCGATGGGGATCGAACCCACATCTTGAGCTTGGGAAGCTCAGGTCCTACCATTGAACGACGCCCGCATCGCTAATCTACGCAGATCTGCAAGTTTCAAGCAACGGGGGGGGTAGATGGCGCAATCAACGAAGCATCTAAATGACCGGCTGCCCGCAGTTGAGCGGCCCATTTTGGTGCGACGCCGCGTCCTGTCCAGGTTTGAGAAGCATCGTCTGGATTACGATATTTCGGGGGTACTTTAATGCCGGCCATTTTACTTTTGGAACCGGGCTTCGTTCCCTTACGCGCGACCTTTGTAGATTTTGCTGCACCAGGTACAGACATGGCCTTGGCGATATCGTCAGCTGTCAGCCCAGCCGACTTGGCCATGGCAACGATCCTGACCAATTCACGTGTGTTGCTGCGCGCCATCAGCTCTTTCTCTTTTTTCTCTAACGCTTCACGATCTTTGCGAATCTTTGCCAACTGTGCTGAAACAGACGTACGAGCCATGACGATATCCTTTGGTTAAAGCGAAGTTTTACTAGTGCCAGCAGGGATATTAATCCTAAAACCATTAAAAAGGTCGTTCTGTGACGCGACCGCGCCAAAAAACGATGACACCGCCTTGGATTTGTAGGGCCAACCTGACACCCTATCGCGATGCATTCCTACTTCTCAATATCGCCCATACACAAGTACTTCATTTCCAGATACTCGTCCATACCGTGACGGGAGCCCTCCCGGCCTAAGCCTGATTGCTTGATGCCGCCAAACGGAACGTGCTCCGTTGCAATTACGCCCACATTAATACCCACCATACCGTACTCAAGTGCCTCGCTGACACGAAAAATGCGACCTACATCGCGACTATAAAAATAGCTGGCTAAACCAAACTCGGTGTCGTTGGCGGCATCAATCGCCTCCTGCTCCGCCTCAAAGCGAAATACCGGTGCGAACGGACCAAAGGTCTCTTCCTTCGCGCACAGCATGCCAGCGTGGGCATTGCCAATCACCGTTGGTTCAAAAAACAGACCGCCCAACTTATTTCCACCAGCCAATAACATGCCACCTTTAGCAATCGCGTCAGCCACATGGCGCTGTACTTTTTCTATCGCTGCATCTTCGATGAGTGGGCCTTGCACTACATCGTTGTCAAAACCGTTACCCACTTTCAAAGACTTCACTTTTACTGCAAACTTTTTCGTAAATTCCTCGTACACCGAGGCTTGTACATAGATGCGGTTTGCGCAAACACAGGTTTGTCCCGCATTACGGTATTTACTGGCCATCGCACCTTCTACCGCGCTGTCAATATCGGCATCGTCAAACACGATGAAGGGTGCATTGCCGCCCAGCTCAAGCGCCATTTTCTTTACGGTAGGCGCACTTTGCGCCATCAAAATTCTCCCTACCTCGGTGCTACCGGTAAAGCTGATGTGGCGCACCACATTGCTGGCACAAAACACCTGGCCTACCGCAATACTGTGGACGCTGTCGGCGGTCAGCAAATTCAATACCCCAGCGGGAATACCGGCGCGAATCGCAAGTTCAGCAGCTGCCAGTGCAGTCAAGGGTGTCAACTCGGCGGGTTTGATAATGACCGTACAACCAGCGGCGAGTGCGGGCGCTACCTTGCGCGTAATCATGGCCAGCGGAAAATTCCATGGCGTGATAGCTGCGCATACACCGATTGGCTGGCGTATGACCATCAAACGGCGATTGTTATCAAACTGCGGGAGAGTTTCGCCATTGACACGCTTGGCTTCCTCGGCATACCACTCCACGAAACTGGCAGCGTAGACCACTTCACCCTTGGCTTCAGCAAAAGGCTTGCCTTGCTCGGCCGTCATGATGCGACCTAAGTCTTCCTGATTGGCCATCAACAACTCGAACCACTTGCGCAGCAACACACTGCGTTCTTTACCGGTTTTATTGCGCCATGCTGGCCATGCGGTATTCGCTGCAGCGATTGCCGCGTGTGCGTGTAGGGGGCCTAAATTCGCCACATCCGCTAATTTGCGACCTGTGGCGGGATCGTGCACGCTAAAACGCCCATCGCCGCTGACCCACTGGCCATCAATCAGCGCATCGGTTTTTAAAAGCGTCGGGTCGCGCAACAAAGACAATGGATCGGTTGAAGTACTCATATTTTTCAGTGGGTTGGGTGTGTAGCGCTATAGCGTAGCCATTTGACGCATGACGCGCTGACTTTGCGTCACACGATATGTCAGACCCTTGCTCCTATTTAGAGCTAAATCGCCTACCAACCCTTATAAATACTGCTCAAGCAGCTATTAAAATTATAGCATTTGTTCGGGGCGACGGCCGCCTATGCTTTCAGCAACGCCATTTGCAAAATCTCCATGGCTTCGTCAAACACACGCGGCTCGATCGTTAGTGGAAATAAAAAGCGCAACACGTTGCCGTCCATCCCGCAGGTCAGCAAGATCAGGCCGCTGGCTAGCGCATGGGTTTGTACAGTGCGGGTAAATGCAGCATCAGGCTCGCCTCCAGGTGTTCTGAACTCACAGGCCACCATGGCACCCAGTCCACGCACATCAAAAATCTGCGGCACCTGGGCACGCAGGCTTTCCAGCCTGACTTTCAGCTGGGCACCTAGCAGCGCACCGCGCGCAGGCAGGCGCTGCTGGATCATCACGTCAATCACTGCATGCGCCGCGGCAATCGCCAGCGGGTTGCCTGCGTAAGTGCCGCCCAGGCCACCGGGCGTGGGTGCGTCCATAATTTCGGCGCGGCCTGTCACCGCAGACAGAGTCATGCCACCGGCCATTGATTTGGCAACTGTCATCAAATCGGGTACCACGCCATCAGCGGTGAAATGGTCCATCGCAAACATCTGCCCGGTGCGACCAAAGCCGGTTTGAACCTCGTCAGCAATCATCACTATGCCGTGCTCGGTGCATATTTCGCGCAGCCATTTCACTGCCTCACGCTGGATGACGTTAAAGCCGCCTTCGCCTTGAACGGGCTCAAACACGATAGCTGCCACGCGGGTAGGCTCAATGTCGGCTTTGAACAACAGGGCCATGGCCTTTTTCACATAGGCCAGATCAGCGCAATGGCAAGGAAAAGGCAGGTGGTAGACCTCGGCGGGCGAGGGGCCAAAGCCCGCTTTATACGGGTGCACTTTGCCGGTCAACGACATCGCAAACAGGCTGCGGCCGTGGAACGCGCCCGAAAAAGCAATCACGCCACTGCGGCCAGTGGCGCAGCGCGCAATTTTGATGGCGTTCTCTATTGCTTCGGCACCGGTGGAAAAAAAAGCTGTTTTTTTGGCGTGCGTACCCGGCGTGATCCCATTGATTTTTTCAGCCAGCGAAATGTAGCTTTCATACGGAACGACTTGATAACAGGTGTGCGTGAAGCGCTCCAGCTGTGCCTGGATGGCCGCCACAACCAGCGGGTGGCAGTGGCCCGTGTTCAGCACCGCAATGCCGCCTGCAAAATCGATGAAGCGGCGGCCTTCGACGTCCCACAGTTCGCTGTTCAGCGCCCGGTCTGCAAAAAAACTGCCCATCACTCCGATGCCACGTGGTGTGGCGGCGGCCTTTCGGGCCATCAGTTGTTCGTTGGTGGAATGTTGCACAGCCAACTTCGCTCACATCTTGATCATGATGTGGCGCGCCACGGTGTAGTCTTCCAGCGCATACATCGACATGTCTTTTCCATACCCGGACGATTTCAAACCACCGTGCGGCATTTCGTTGACCAGCATGAAGTGGGTGTTGACCCAGGTGCAACCGTATTGCAGTTGCTTGGCCACGCGCAAGGCGGTGCTTACGTCGCTGGTCCACACGCTGGAGGCCAGGCCGTATTGGGAGTCGTTGGCCCAGCCAATCACTTGCTCGGCGTCGGAAAAACGGGTGACCGAAACCACCGGACCAAACACCTCGCGCTGCACGATTTCATCGTCTTGCCGTGCACCTGTAATCACAGTGGGCTCATAGAAAAAGCCAGGGCCCTGGCGCAGCTTGCCGCCGGTAGTCACTTCCATGTGGCCTGCGATCTGGGCACGCTCGACGAAGCTGGCCACCCGGTTGCGCTGGCGGTCGGAGATCAGCGGACCAATTTCCACATCGGGCTCGTCTTGCAAGCCCATCTTGATACTGGCCACCGCGCAGGTGAGATCAGCCACCAGCTTGTCGTAAATCTTGGGGCCTGCGTACACGCGGCAGGCAGCCGTACAGTCTTGACCGGCGTTGTAGTAGCCAAAGGTACGAATGCCGTTGACAACCTCGGCCAGATCGGCATCGTCAAACACGATCACCGGGGCCTTGCCGCCCAGTTCGAGGTGCGTGCGTTTGAGTGTGCCCGCAGCGGCCTGCAAAATTTTGCGCCCGGTAGAAACATCACCGGTGACCGAAACCATCCGCACCTGCGGATGCTCCACCAGCGGCTGGCCCACGCTCGCGCCGCGTCCGCACACCACATTCAGCACGCCCTTAGGCAAGATGTTGGCGGCCAGCCGGGCAAACAGCAGCGCTGTCAATGGTGTTTGCTCGCTGGGTTTGAGCACCACGGTGTTGCCCGCAGCCAGCGCCGGTGCGGTTTTCCAGGCAGCCATCAGCAGTGGATAGTTCCAAGGCGCAATCGATGCCACCACGCCCACCGGGTCGCGCCGGATCATGCTGGTGTGGCCCGCCAGGTACTCGCCGCCAATCGAGCCCGTCATGCAGCGCACGGCACCGGCAAAGTAGCGAAAGCAGTCGGCAATCGCGGGAATTTCATCACCCAAGGCGCGTAAATAGGGTTTGCCACAGTTCAGTGACTCCAGCCGCGCAAAACTTTCGGCGTTGGACTCTATGGC
>JAYUXO010000074.1:0-12577 GCA_043753505.1 Comamonadaceae bacterium | reverse complement strand
GCACGGCCATCCACCACCGTGATGATGTCTTCCAGGTCGTGGCTCAAATACACGTCGTTGCGACCCCGGTCTTTGAAAGCTTCAAACTGGGTCGCCAGAAAATAGGGAGCAGACAAATGCCGCAGCACCAGACCGGGCTCCGGTTCCGATGTCACCGCATGCTCAAAGCCGGTGCGGTACCAACGGTTGGCAAAGCCCAGCACTTTTTCGTCCAACGGAACCAGGTCAAGCTGCATACCCAGCCACTGCCATCTGAAAGGCGGCGTGTTGTCTTCCATGGTTTGTACGAAGCCCAACTGGCTCAGCGCAGGTCGCAAGCCGTGATAAGCCGCCAGCGACGCAATCTCGATGATGGCGTCCACGTCTTCCGTTGATCGCACGTCGGTTGCCGCCGCGTTGGTAATCAGCAAGCCGGTGGCACACCCGCCCACAAACACCACGCGCTCGCGCAACGCGCCCAAGGCTCGGGCCATGGCCAGCAGCAGGCTCAAATTCGGATTAGCCACGCAAGTCAGCCTGTGCTTGTCGCGTGCTGGTGGTGTTCATCACGCTCGATTCCCAAGAGGGCAGTCTGATCAGTGGTGGCAATTTTTCCAGCGCCATGTTTCGCTCGCGCGCGCGGCCCACGCGCAAGGCATCCAGCAGAGCCAACGCTGCATACAAATTTGCGTCTGCTAGCGCAGCCGTGGGCACGCAAGGGTGCAAGGGCAGCAAGCCTATGCCCTTGCAGTTGCCTGCAGCGAAGGGCCATACCCAATCGTCAGAACCTGGTGTAAACACACCGCTGAATACCGGTGCGCTGTGGCTTGTGGGCATGCCCACGGTGGTGCTGGTTGTTTCGGCAGCAAATGCATACTTGGCACCATGCACAGCAAACTCCTGCAGGTTTTGCCGGTGAACGCGGATGTTGGCCAGGCGAGAATTTTTGGCCGACGTACTGTCTGCAGTGTCTATCAATAATTGAGCGGCTATGGCGCGTTGCACGGCTGTGTGAGCCTCGGAAGAGTTCAAACCTAAAGACGCCGCCAAATCGGCATAAGAAACTGGAGCTTTGCTCACGGCCAGCTTCAGCGCGACGATCAAGTCCAGAGGTTTGAGGGGCATACTAATATTCAAAAATCTTGAATCTTGAATCTTGAATCTTGAATATTGAATATTGAATATTGAATATTGCTTTTGATTTGGTTCTACGTCAAGCCAATCTGGGCAGCTCGGCCACAGCACACCCGGTTGTTTTATAACTTGTCTTATCCGTCCACGTTCGCAGCGCTAGTGCCGCTCCGGCCACCAGCTTAAAACCGATACCCCGCTCCCACCGCCAGGCTGTTGCGCGTGTAGAAGTTGCGCCGCTGTTCATTGGCCCAATCAGCGCGCAGACGCCAGGCGTTGTTCAGCCGGTACACCGCACCCAGCACCACCACCTTGAATGACGCAGCGGCTTGCGGGGGAAGGGCTTCTTCGCCTTTGAAGTAAGCGATGTAGGGCGACCAGCGGTCGCCCGCATCGAAGTTCACGCGAATCTGGTTGACCTTGGTGGTGCTGCCGTCGATGTTGTCGCTCATGCCCACGCGCAGCTCCAGGTTTCCCGCGCCGGGCCAGAGCAGGCGCACGCCGGGGGTGATGGTTTTGACTTGCCCTTTGCCGGTGATGATGCCCAGTGTGGTGATGCCGTCGTATTGTGAATGGCGGTAGGTCAGCAGCGGTTGCACACGGCTGTGTTCCAGATATTCGACGCCCACCAGCGCCTGCGCGTCAGGGCGAAAGTCTGCATCCGGGGTCTGGCCGATTTCGCCAAACAGCAGCCAGTCGGGTGCCGGTTGCCAATAGCTGCCCACAAAGTAGGTTGCGTCGTTGCGGCCGAACTGGCGGGCCAGCTCGTAGCGGCCATACACGCTCAGGCGTGGGTTGACCTGGTAGCCCAGTTGCACAAAGCCGTTGTGTTCGGTGCCCCGGTTGTTGCTGAAGTTGTCGCTGCCATAGCCCGCGTCCAGTCGCCACTGGGTGGGTGTGACGATACGGTTCAGCTTCTTTTGCAGCTCGGCGGCGTCGCCGCCATTGCTCAACGCGAGTTGATAGGCTTCGCGCGCGGCTTGCGGTTGCTGGCGGGCCAGCAACACGTCGCCCTTCAAACTGAGTGCCTCGGCGGAGCGTGGCTGGCGCGCGAGCACATCGTCCAGCGTTTGCTGTGCCGCAGCCGGTTGTTGGCTCCAGTACTGCACGCGGGCAATGCCAATGCGTGCGTCTTCACGGTCGGGTTCCAGCACGAGCAAGCGCTGCCAGGTGGCAATGGATTCGCCATAACGGCCCAGCCAGCCTTGAATGACCGCCAGTTGCTCCAGCGCCTTGCCGTCGCGTGGGTTTTGCGCGAGCACGCCTTCAAACTCTCTGGCGGCGGCTGTCAGTTGGTTGTCGGCTTTCAAGCGAAGGCCTTGCTGGAAATCAGCGGCAAAAACCTGTGCGGCCAAAGCCATTGCTGCCCATGCCAGCCAGCTTTTATTAACAATTTTCATGGTGGGTCTTTCAAAGAGCTATCGGGTAATGGGGCAATTTTTGCGTGGTGGTGTGACAGGGGGGCGGTGGCGGGGCGCTGCGGAATCCAGTCGGTCTGTTTGGTTAAAAACACACCCCAGCCTGACACCGCGCCCAAATGGCGCAGCAGTTGAAAGCTGAAGGGCTCGGCAAACGCGGCCGCCACGGCTCGCAGCCAGGTGCTGGGGGCCACGCGCTGTCCCAGCCAGCGGTGGTACAGGTAGACCGACCAGATGTGAAACAGCACATCGATGCCCAGCTTCACGGCAATTACCCACAGCACCAGAAAAAAGATGGGTTGCTGCGCAAAGAGGAAATAAACCAGAAACACAAATGCCGTCAGGCCAAACACCGGTTGCAAGGTGTCTACCGTCTTGATCGGCAGCATCAGCGTGCCCACCATGCCGTAACGCGGGTTGCCCACCATGTCGTGGTTGGCCAGTTGGGTCTCCAGAAAACCGGCAAACCAGCGCCGACGCTGGCGCAAAAAGTTGGGCACGTTGGCGGGCGCATCCGTCTCTGCTTGCGCATTGCTGACCACCTCGACCCGCCAGTCCAGGCCCTGGTCGTGGCTGTGGCGGTGCATGCGGTGAATCAGCTCATAGTCTTCCACCCGGCTGGTGGCGTGGTAGCCGCCCACCGCCAGCAGCGCACTGCGGCGGTAGCCCGCAAACGCACCCGAGACCAGCAGCAGCGCGTTGGACTGCATCCACGCCACGCGGGACAAAAAGGCCCGCAGGTATTCGAAGGTTTGAAACCATTCAAACAATCGCCCCTGCCACCCCGGCGCGCAGCGCGGGCGTAGCACCCCACACCCGGCCACCAGGAGCGGGTTATGTGCAAACGCCTGGCGCAGGGCGGCCAGGGCTTGTGGGTGCAACCAGGTGTCGGCGTCGATGGTCACGACCACGTCGGCGCGCATGCGTTGCAAGCCATCGTTCAGCGCGCGCGCCTTGCCGGTGTTGGCGCGGTGAAACACCTGAATGCGCTCCCCACGGGAATGCAGCGAGCCATCAGCGTCGGTCTGTTCGAGCAGCGAAAACTCGCTCTGCAGCAGCGTGCGGGTGTTGTCCGTCGAGCCATCGTCCACGATGAAAATTTCGTCTGGCACATCGGTTTGCGACAGCAGCGTGCGCAGGCAGGTGGGCAGCATCAGTTCTTCGTTGCGCGCTGAAATGAGCACGCCCAGGGTGACAGGCACTGGGGCTTGGGAAACCAAAGGCGATGCCGCCCGAAGTCCCCGCGTGCGCCATGCGACAAATGCCAGCAGCCAGGTGTCGTAGGCCACGTAAAACAGGCCGGCCATCCAGGCCAGCAGGTCGTTGAACACCCAACCCCCCGCCAACGAGAGCAGCCAGCAACCGAGCACCAGTGCAAACAAGCCATAGCCGCGCAAAGTGCGCACAACAAAATCAATCAAAACCATACGGGGGCAAACAATACCGACTGCTCGGGAGATACCGGGCACGATCAGGTCACAGACGCCGGTCAGATCTTGAAAATTCCGGGGCGTCTGCAAAAACATCTGCATTGAATCGAACAGTCATGACAAATGCCCACACACCGCCTGCCAAATGGTGCCGCCGATGCAACAACCCCGTCCTGGTGTCAGGCCACGACGATCACTCTGCCTTCTGGGCCGGTCGCGCCCCGGAATGAAAGGGCGAAGCCCGGGTTCACCAGTCCTCTTTGACCGCCAGCACCGCGTCCCGCCCCGCCGCTGCCCGCCCGGCCAGCCAGGCTGTGACGGTGCCCGCTACCACCACCGCGGCGCACAGTGCCAGCAGGCGGCTCCAGGGTAGGGCCATGTCCATGGTCCAGTGGAAGCTTTGGGGGTTGACCACGTGTACCAGCACCACGCTCACGGCCAGGCCCAGCAACAGGCCCGCCACCGCGCCCATGGCGGTCCACGCGGCACCTTCGCCCGCGACCACGGTGAGGATTTGCCCGCGCGTCAGGCCCAGATGGGCCAGCAGGCCAAACTCTTTGCGGCGGGCCAGCACCTGGGCGCTGAAGCTGGCGGCCACGCCGAACAGGCCGATGGCAATCGCCACCGCTTGCAGCCAGTAGGTGACGGCGAAGCTGCGGTCAAAAATCTTCAGCGAAATGGCGCGGATTTCTGCGGATGAGGCGAACTCGATCAGGCTGCCTGCATTGATGCCAACCTCTTTTTCGGCCAGCGCACGCAGCGCTTGTTGCACGGCCGCGGTATCGGCATCGGGCTTTAGCCACAGCGCCAGGTCGTTGATGCGCACGTCGCCCGTCAGGCGCTCGTAGTCACGCTGGCTGATGCTGATAGAGCCGGTCTGGCGGGCATAGTCGCGCCATACACCCGCTATAAAAAAAGTAGCTGCTTGAGCAGTATTTACAAGGGCTGAAGGCTTGTTTTGTGCAAAAAGTGCCTTGGACAGTGCCGGAAACGCATCCCCCGGCTTCAAGCCATACAAATCCACCATGGCCTCGCTGATGTACACCGCCACCTGGCCGGGTGGCACCGGTAGCAGGGTGCCGACCAGAGGCAGGGTTTTGGCCGGGTCGTCCATCGGTCTGGCGATCAGGGTGACCGCCGGGCGCGTCGGCTCCAGCAGCACGTTGGTGTAGCGCTGGGCGCTGGCGCGGGCCACGCCGGGCACCTGGCGCGCGGCTTGGGCGAAACCGGGGCTCAAGGTGAGCGTGTCGGCACCGCCGTTGGCACCGCCGGCGCGGGCATACAGCTGGGCGGGGAGCACCACGTCGAGCCACTGCGTCACCGAGTCACGAAAGCTGGCCACCATCACGGTGAGCGCCACCGAAAGGCTAAGCGCCGCCACCACACCACTCACGGCCACCGCCGCGCTGGCGCGCACGCGTCGCGCGCGCTCCACGGCCAGCAGCGGCAGCAGGCGGTGCGCCACGAGTGGGGCCAGGCGGTCATAAAGCAGCGCAATCAGACCGGGCAGGGCGGTGATGCCGCCGATCAGCAGCAAGCCTACCGATACGTAAGCCGCAATCGGCAAACCGCCCACTGGCGGCAGCAACGCCATGCCAACACCGGCCAGCAACAAGGCCAGGCCCAGCCAGCTTTTTGCCCCTTGCGCATTGCCAGCGCCCAAACCTTTGAGCGTTTGCGCCAGCGGCAGCTGGGCCACCGCCCGTGCGGGCCACCAGCCGCCCACCAGCGCAGCGGCCACGCCCAAAGCGCCGTACAGCAACGCTGCAACCGCGCTCCATTGCAAGGCGGGCGTGGTGCCCGCCACATCGAAATAGCCGCCACCCAAGTCACCGCCCAACAAACGCAAAGCCAGCGCCGCCAAAGCCGTGCCTGATGCAATGCCCGCCGCGCTGCCCAGCAAGCCCAGCAGCAGCGATTCGGCCAGCACCAATTGCAAACGCTGCTGCGCGTTCAACCCCAGCACGCCCAGCAGCGCAAACTGCTGTGCCCGTCGCGCCACGCTCAGCGACAGCACCGAAAACACCAAAAACGCCCCGGTGAACAACGCCACCAGCGCCAGCACCGTGAGGTTGGTCCGGTAAGCGCGCGACAGGTTGCTGATGCGCTGCGCGGCGTCGCCCGGCTCGGCTACCACCACGTTGGCGGGCAGGGTGTTGGACTGTTGAAGTGAAGCGATGAAGCTGCTTTTAGCCGCGCCGGGCTTCAAGCGCAGGTCAATGCGCGAGAGTTGGCCGCCCCCTTTACCGCCCCTGTCAAACAAGTCTTGCAGCGCTGCAATGTCCATCACTGCCAGCGGCCCACCACCGGCGGCCACGCTGCCTGCAATCGTCACCGGGCGCAGCTGCAGGCCCACCTGCAAAAACATCACGCTGCCATCAGCCGGGTTGCCCAGCAGCTGGCGCGCGGTGGCATTCAGGAAAACCGTGGCGGGGGCAAACAGGGCGAAGCGGTTGCTGTCGTTTGGTGCTGTGTCTTGCGACGGTTGAGGCATCAAAGCCGGTGCAACCCCCGCCACCACCAGCGCATCCACCCCCAACACCCGCAGCGGCTTGCGTTCCCCTTTGCTATTGGCCGCCAGCGTGCCCAGCTCCAGCACCGGGCTGGCCAGCGCCACATCGGGGTGGCGCGCCACCACGCCGTAAAACGCCTCGTCAAACCCGCCCTGCGCCGCCCGCAATTCCAGATCAGGCTGGCCGTTCACGGAGCGCACCGCGCTGGAAAACGCATCCAGCGCGGAAGCATTGATGAGGTGCACCGCAAACGCCAGCGCCACCCCCAACATCACCGCAATCACCGCCGCCATGCTGCGCCAGGGGTGGTGGCGCAGCTCTTGCCAGGAAAAAGTTTTCAGGAGGGGGAACATGGGATGGATTGTGGGCGCTATTTTTTTAATAGCTGGTTGAGCAGTATTGGCGGGGTTGCAGGTCACTTTCGACCCACAGTCGACTAGATTAATGATAAGCAGCGCCACCCGGGCCATTGCGGCCGGTCAGTGCTTTGCAGAGTTTTTGTCAGCCTTTCAGGCCGATAGCCCTTATAAAAACTGCTCAAGCAGCTATCGTATTTATAGCAATTAGCGAAACAGCACGCCACTACAGTGGGCACAAGGCCGCTGCCGCTGTTGCACGCGTGACCCTACGCAGGGCGGGTTGTGGCGGTGGCGCAGGCTGTCAAAAATCAGCTGTTGATTTTTGTAACGCAGCACAGGGCCCCCCATGCCAGACACCACAGCACCCCGCGGCGCTTTCATGCCCACACCCGTTTTTGCGGCCCCTCAACTCAACCCGTTCGGGTTGATTCCCATCACAAATCCGGCTTCTCCAGGCAGTGTGTATGCCAACCCGACGTTTGCCGACATTGACGCCGATGGCGATCTGGATGCGTTCATCGGGCGGCAGTTTCAGGACACGTTGGTGTTTCTCAACACCGGCAGCGCCAGCGCACCGGCTTTTGCAGCGCCCCTGGTCTCGCCCTGGGGCTTGTTTTCCAGCAATACGCAGTACGTCAGCCCCGCGCTGGCCGATATCAATGGCGACGGCACGCTGGATTTTTTCAGCGGAAACATCGATGGTGAAACCCTGGTGTTTTTGAACACCGGCACACCCACCGCCCCCGCCTTCGCACCATCCACGGTCAACCCTTACGGCCTGGCCACCGTGCCGTTCACCAACCTGCTGGCCAACCCCACGCTGGCCGACATTGACAACGATGGCGACCTGGACGTTTTTGTGGGGGAATTCAATGGCTGCACCCTGGTTTACATGAACACCGGCAGCGCCACCGCACCTGCGTTTGGCGCCGCCACCACCAACCCTTTCGGTCTGGTGGACATGGGCACGTTTGCCAACCCCGACTTCGCCGACATCGATGGTGACGGCGACCTGGACGCCATCATCAGCAACGAGCTGGGCAACATCCGGGTGCAGCTGAACACCGGCAGCCTCACCGCCCCCGCGTTTGCTGCGCGGGTGACCAACCCCTACGGCTTTGTCATCAGCCCCTCGTTTGCCGCCATCAGCCTGGTTGACATTGACCGCGACGGCGACCTGGACGCGTTCATTGGCAACTCTGCCGGCAATACAAACTTCTTTCTGAACACAGGCAACCCCGTCGCGCCGGTGACCTCTGTCGTGGCCAATGGCACCTACGGTGTGGGTAGCGTCATCACGCTGACTGTGGCGTTTAACGAGGTCGTGTTGGTAACGGGCACGCCTACCCTGCGGCTGGAAACAGGCACCATTGACCGCAACGCGACCTATGTGTCGGGCAGCGGTACCAACACCCTGACTTTCACCTACACCGTGCAGGCGGGTGATGCCTCAGCCGACCTGGATTTCGAGGCCAGCAACGCGTTGGCCTTGAATGGCGGCAGCATTGCCGACGCTGCGGGCAACCAGGCCATCCTGACCCTGGCCGCGCCCGGAGCCGCCGCGTCACTGGCGGCCAACAAGGCGCTGGTCATCGAGACCACGCCACCCGTGTTGGCCAGTGCGGTGGTTGACGGCAGTCAGCTCGTGCTGACCTACACAGACGCCAACGATCTGAACGCCACCCAGGTAGCCGTGACCAGCGCGTTTGCAGTGGTCAGCGGCGGCAGCGCCAATGCGGTCACGGGTGTGGTCGTCAACGCCACCGCCAAAACCGTCACGCTGACCCTGGCCAGCGCCGTCACCACCGGCCAGGCGGTCACTGTGGCCTACACAGACCCCACCGTCGGCAACGACACCAACGCCACGCAGGACGTCGCCGGCAACGATGCCGCCAGCTTTGCCGCCACAGCGGTGACCAACAACACCCCGCTGCCGCCGCCAGCTAATACACCTGCAAGCAGCTTGACCGTCATCGTGCCCACCAACGGCCTGAACAACGCGCCCCAGCAGGGTGACACCTTGAGCCTGAACACGCAGACCCTGACCGACCCCGATGGCCTGGGCGTGCTGGGCTACGAATGGCTGCGTGACGGCACTTTGATTCCCAACGCCACCGGGCCCACCCTGCTGCTGCTGGCGCAGGACGTGAACACCCGCATCACCGTGGTCATTCGTTACACCGACGGGCAGGGCAATGCCGAGCAGATTTCGTCTGGTGCCACGCCCCTGATCACCGACAACGACGGTGTGCCCAACGCCCTGGAAGCGCTCGCACCAGCACCGCTGCAAAGCGGTGTGGCGGGATTGGTCGGCGACGGCAATGGCGACGGCTTGGTGGACACCCTGCAAGTCAACGTGACATCCGCACCACTGCCCGCGACCAGTGGTTTCATCACCGTGGTGGCCGATTCCAACAAAGGGCTGATTGACACCACCGATGCCAACCAGGCTGTCATCAGCCAGTTCAAAGCCGAAGCCCCGCCACCCACCGTGCCCACCACGCTGAAACTGAACGCCGTCATCCGCCTGAACGCCGCTATCGGCAACGCCGGGCAAACCGAAACCTTCAGCATTTTTGTGGATGCGACCACCCAGGCCAACGGCTTCTGGGTGCGAGACAAAAACGGCACGTGGAACAACATCGCCACCGGCATTGAGCTTGTGGGCGACAAAACCAGAATTGACTTTGCCATCACCGACGGCGGATTGTTCGATGCAGATGGCACGGCCAACGGCGTGATTCAAGTGGCAGGCGGCGCGGGCTACATGCCTCTGAGCCTGGTGGGCCAGCCAGCCGATGTGTTGCCCGGGACCGGCTTCTGGTTTTGAGGTCAACGTGACCGGCTCAGACAGTTTCAACCCGGAACATCAGGCCGACTAAAGCCTACCTTGAAACTTGTGTCGGCATGAACGCCTGGTGTGTCTGACCGAACCCTCTTCCCAACCTTCCCCCCAAAGGCGGGAAGGAGCCAGACACCCTGTGGCGACCCGAGCGGTCACTGACTTGGGATTTAATGCCAAACAGGGCAACAGCCCTTGTATTTATTGCTCAAGCAGCTATCAAAAAGATAGTAAATTTCATGACCCCGTGTGGCGCTGCCTGCGTAGGGGCCGTGCCGGCTGGGGTGGCCGCGGGAAACATCTGTTCATGCCGCCAGCTCGCAGGTTGCCTATGTGGTGTCGAATCTGAAATGGCATCAATTGCGAGACCACGCGTGCAATTTGCAGCATCAAAAATCCAGCTGGCAAAAATGAAAGAATAACCACATGGACCACCTTCGCTGCCTTCGTGTTTTTGCTCAAGTCATTGCAGAAGGCAGCTTTGCCGGGGCGGCCAGAACGCTGGACCTTGCCCCGGCCGTGGTCACCCGCGCGGTGTCAGACCTGGAAGACCATTTGGGGGTCAGGTTGCTGAACCGGACCACCCGAAGCCTGGCGCTGACAGAGGTGGGTGAGGGCTACCTTGAAGGTGTGAAGCGGGTGCTGGCGGAGCTTGACGATGCGGATGCGCTGGCGAGTGCTTTCAACAAAGCACCCAGTGGCAACTTGCGCATTCTTTGCCCGCCTGCGTTTGCAACCCACCAGCTTGTCCGGCATCTGCCGGTGTTTCGTCAACGTTTCCCGCAGATTCAACTGGAGTTGTCGGCGCCGGGGCCTGTGTGTGCTGCCGATGAAAACTTCGATGTCTCTATCTTGTCCATCGGGCAACAGCCCTTGCAGGGAGACTTTGTGGTTCGGCAACTGGCGTCGTCCAGGTTCATCATTTGCGCGGCACCCGGTTATCTGAAACGACGAGGGCACCCCGAACAGCCGGACGACTTGCGCCAGCACGACGGCTTGTTGCCCGATGTGGCCGCAGTCCGGCGTGAATTGACCCTGTTTCGCGAGACGCCTGGTTCACCCAGTGCCAATGCCCACGAGCAAGGGCAGGTGCAGGGGCACCGGGTGAGCCTGATACCCCCCGCAATGACCACCGGACAACTGGAGGTGCTCTACGCTGCCACGGTGTCGGGCTTGGGAATTGCCGGTTTGCCCACCTTCATGGTGGCGGATGCGCTACGCGATGGCCGTCTGAAGCGTGTCTTACCCGATTGGCATGGCGGCGCTTTGCAGTTCTATGCCGCCATGCCCACCCGCAAACATGTTCCGATCCGCACGCGGGCCTTCATGGACTTTTTGGTGGAAGTCTTTGGCGGCAACTCAAACGATCCATGGCACGCGCATGTTTCATCGGAACCGACAGCTTCCGGGCTCTGATTCATGGCCCAAAGAACTGCCAGTCGCCACCACGCGCGCTGATGTTTGCGCACGCTGCCATGGCTGCAAGGCACGCCAATTGCAGGTAGGCCACAGTGCGCAGTGCCCTTGTTTTTCGGGCGCTCAAGATGGGCGGTTGTCCGTTTTGGAGCGCTACCCGCCAACGGCGCACTTCGACAGTCGGAACCAACGACAACACGCTGGCAAGCCCGTAGAAGGCCAGTTTGGCCAGGAACGGGCCGTTGCCAAAATAGTAGGCCGGGCCTTTTTCCAGATAGAAGACCCGCGCCAACCCGACCACCAGCACCAGCGTGGCGGCGGTGCCGTTGACCCTGTCCGTTGTGCGCAAGCGGCGCGCGCCAGCCAAAGTCAGCGGTTGCCTGAGTTGGTGGATGGATACCAGTGCGCATACCAGCAGTGTCAGCACGGCACCGTGGTGCAGGGCGGCAAAAAATGTGGTCATGACGGCCTCTTTGCTCAATTAGCGGTAGGCCGGAGAAACTGTGGTGTATTCCACGCGGGCGTCCAGGTCTTTAAGCTTGCCGGAGACGTTTTCCATCGGTGGCACCCGCCCCTCGTAGCGCACTGCCGTCTTGGTGTTGGCGTCAAACACCACCCGCAGCGGCGCGATGGCCAGGCGGATCAACAAGCTGCTGGGCGTGAGGGTGAATAAGGCTTGGCCATTGATCTGCTTTTCAAACTTCACATCAAAACCATAGGTGGTCTTTTCTTTGAGCACCAGCATGCGCACGGGCAGTCTTGCGCCGGCCTTCAGTGGTTCCCAGTGCTTCAGGATGAAGCCAAACAGGGAAGGTCCACACACCACCGGGTCAATAACATCTTCAAACGCCCGACTGACCTTGCCGTTGTCGTTCAATTCGTATTCCAGATGGCGTCCGTCGTTGCTGAGCTGAACCGATCCGGTATAGCCGGATTGCAGGTTGGTCGTCTCACATTGCCGTACGTCGTGATCGCTTGAAAGTGTGGCGGAGTCGACGATGACCACGCGCCCCGTCGGGTCGCTGGTGATGTGGCTTGCGGTGAGTCCGGTGGGCGCAGACGCCACGCGCCGCTCGTAGCGGTAAAGCGCATCACCCGCAGGCTTGCGCTGGGAAAATGTGGCCCCCCGGTACACCAGGCTGCCTGCGGACTCAGGTGTTGTTTGCAGTGCCGCAAGTTTGCCCAATGCTGGCGCAGGCACTTGCGCAGGGGATGTGCCAACGGTCAACAAACAAGCGGCGACTGCGAGCGTGTGCAAAGGAGGGAAAGTTGAAAAGGTCATGCAGGGTTCCAAGGTGAAGGCTGGCTTGAATCAATGCAATGACTGTAGGCAGGCGGGCACACAAGAAACACTGGCTAGCCGTGAAGATGCTGTTGCTGGAACAGCAACGATCCGCTGCCGCACAAAGAGCAGCTCAATGTCGCATCGGTGTGGCGGCGCAGCGCAGCGACTGCGTTTTGAAGTGGGGACCTGGCCCACTTCGTGTCT
>JAYUXO010000073.1:0-5194 GCA_043753505.1 Comamonadaceae bacterium | reverse complement strand
GCGAGCAAATTTCAGGTTGGACAAGGTGTATTCATGCGTGCAGCACACCCGGGTGTTGCCGGGCAAAGCAGCCAAGGCGTCCAGGGAGGCCAGCATTTGCGCCGGTGTGCCTTCAAACAGACGGCCGCAGCCCCCCGAAAACAAGGTGTCGCCACAAAACAGCAGTGGCGTGCCGTCCATATCAGCGCAGTAATAAGCGATGTGGCCTGCCGTGTGGCCTGGCACGTCGATCACGGTGAACTCAAACCCCAGCGCTGCCACGGTGTCGCCTCCAGTCAGGCGGGTCAGCGGCTCGGGTATGCGCTCGCGAGCCGGGCCATACACCGCGGCACCCGTTACCGCGCGCAGGGTATCCACCCCGCCTACGTGGTCAGGGTGGTGGTGCGTCACTAAAATGGTTTCCAGTTGCAAGCCATGGCCTTGCAGGGTCGCCAACACGGGCTGGGCATCGCCCGGGTCTACCACCAATGCCTGCTTCCCATCGTGCAGCAGCCACAGGTAGTTGTCGGAAAAGGCAGGTAGTGCAATTAACTTCTTCATAGGCTGGCTGGATTATAGAAATGCAAGATTGGTTCGATACCCCGCCGGGACGTTACCTGCTGGCCTGGGAACAGGCGCAGTTTGACGCAGCCGTGGCCGACGTATTTGGCTACCACGCGTTGCAACTGGGCTTGCCGCAAGTGCAGGGCTTGCGCACCAACCGCATGCCGCACCAGTGGTTGGCGCGATCAGAAGTGCCTGTGAATACCGCGCCAGCGCATCAGTTCATTACCGATTTTTCGGCGTTGCCATTCGCCGAGAATAGCCTGGACCTTGTGCTGCTGCCCCACGCGCTGGAGCTGAATGCCGACCCCCACGCTACCCTGCGAGAGGTGGAGCGGGTGCTTGTGCCAGAGGGTCGGGTGGTGATTTGCGGCTTGAATCCCACCAGCCTGTGGGGGCTGCGCCAGAAACGCGCAAGGCTATACCAGCGGATCGGGGTGGGGCAGTTGTACCTGCCCGAATCGGGCGATTTCATCGGCTACCGGCGGTTGCGCGACTGGTTGCGCCTGCTCAGTTTTGAAGTCGACTCGGCGCACTTCGGCGTGTGGCGGCCCGCGTTTCGCGGCGAGGCCTGGCTGCAGCGCTTTGAATGGATGGACAGCCTGGGTGAACGCTGGTGGCCGATTTTTGGCGCTGCTTATTGCGTGGTGGCTGTCAAGCGCGTGCGCGGCATGAAACTTCTGGGGCCGACCTGGAAAAATACACGCAAGCTGGTGACGTCGCCTGCTCCTGTTTCTGTAGCTGGTCGAGCACATTCAACAAGGGCTACAAGCGATTTTGATACTTAGTGACAATGACAAATGACATGTCTCTGCTGCGCATCGACATGACAAACCACGCAAACATGACCATTCACATCTACACCGACGGTGCCTGCAAAGGCAATCCCGGCCCCGGCGGCTGGGGCGTGTTGCTCCAATCGGGCGACACCGAAAAAGAACTCTTTGGCGGCGAGCGCCAGACCACCAACAACCGCATGGAAATGATGGCCGTCATCCAGGGTCTGACGGCCTTGAAAAAGCCCAGCACCGTGACGGTTTTTTTAGACAGCCAGTACGTGCTGAAAGGCATTACCGAGTGGCTGCCTGGCTGGAAAGCCAAGGGCTGGCGCACGGCCGCCAAGCAGCCGGTCAAAAACATGGACTTGTGGCAGCAACTTGACGCGCTGGTGGCAGGGGGCGGGCACAAGATTGACTGGCGTTGGGTCAAGGGCCATGCGGGCGACCCGGGTAACGAACGGGCAGATGCGCTGGCGAACAAGGGGGTTGATATGGCGCTGGGGCGATAGGATTCGGATCACTATGAAATAAATAGCTGCTTGAGCAGCTTTGATAAGGGCTGAATACGTTTTTGACCGTGAAGAACGCAAAGACCGCAAAGGTTTACGCAAAAATCGCAAAGAACAGCCGAATCAAATTTTGAAATTGGAACTTTGAATTACTTTTTTGCGTCCTTTGTGAAACCTCCGCGCCCTTTGCGTTCAATACTGCCCCCAAGGCACACCCAGTTGATCGCCCGCTGCTACATTGCCGCATGCCAAAAAAATCACTGTATTACGCCGTCGCAGCCGTTGGTCTCGCCACGGCCTCTGGCACCGCATGGTGGTATCAGTCAAAGCCAAAAGGCCCTACCGAAATCACCGCTTCGGGCGCAGCGGCGAAGCCCGCAGCCACCGGTCCGCAAACCGCTGCTTCCGCTCCCCGTGCATCCGGCGTGGAAGTTGCCCAGGTCGAAAAAACCCGTCTGCAAGACGATGCCCAAGCCGTGGGTACTTTGCGCTCGCGCCAGAGCGTGATGCTACGGCCCGAGGTGGCGGGGCGTATTTCCCTTATTGGGTTCAAGGACGGTGCGCGGGTGAGCAAGGGCCAGGTGCTGGTGCAACTGGACGACAGCCTGCAAAAAGCCGAGATGAGCCAGGCGCAGGCGCAGGTCTCCATCGCCGCAGCCAACCTCAAGCGCAACCAGGAATTGGTGGCACAAAACTTCGTGGCCCAGCGCGTTCTGGACGAAAGCGCAGCCAATTTACAGGTAGCACAGGCGCAACTGGCGCTGGCCCAGGCCCGTTCGGGCCGCATGCGCATCACTGCGCCGTTTGACGCCACGGCAGGCATTCGTACGGTGAACCTGGGCGATTTTGTGAAAGACGGGGCCGACTTGGTAAATCTCGAAGATCTGTCCAGTATGTATGTGGACTTTCGGGTGCCCGAGCGGTTTCAGACCCGCATCAAACCGGGGCAGAGCGTGGAGTTGCAACTGGACGCGCTGCCGGGGCGCGCCTTCACCGCAAAAATTGAGGCGATTGATCCGCAAATCGATGTCAACGGCCGCTCGGTGGCGGTGCGGGCGGTGGTGGCCAACAACAACGGGCAGTCAGTTCAGCTGCCGGGCGCACGGCCCGCTGCAAGCGCTCCCGCATCCCCTGCCTTGGCTCCTGGAATAGCCTCTGCCTCAGCCCCTGGCAAATCGTCAGCCATCCAAACCACAGATGCTCGCAAGTCAGGCGCTGCGCCGGGCGGAGCGGTATCGGGTCGCCCGTCTGGCCCGCCCAGCCCGCCAAGTGGCCCCTTGCGCCCTGGCATGTTCGCACGCGTTACAGCGGTGTTCTCCATCAACGACAACGCGCTGGTGGTACCCGAAGAAGCCATCGTGCCGCAAAGCGGGCGTCAGTTTGTTATCAAAGTTGTAGCGCCCTCAGCAGTGCCTGGAACAGCCACAGCCGCTTTGGGACCTGAGGTCACTACCGTGTCGCTGCGCCAGGAAGTCAAGCTGGGCAACCGGCGGGGCGGCAAGGTGGAGATTACCGAGGGCCTGAGCGAAGGCCAGACGGTGGTGGTGGCGGGCCAGCAGCGGTTGCAGCGCGATGGGACGGCGGTGCGGGTGGTGGAGCTGGGGCGGCCGGTCGGGCCAACGCCCGGTGCATCGCCTGTTAGCAGTTCTGGTGGAGCAGTTGCCGGGGCGGTGCCCGCACCCCCACCCTCCCCCAGCGGGGGAGGGAGCTCGATAACCTCCCCCAGCGGGGGAGGGAGCTCGATAACTTCCCCCAGCGGGGGAGGCAGTAGTGCAGCTCGCCCGACACCTTGACCGATTCGCCTCGGAGAACCACCATGTCCCTGCCCGAACTCTCCATCCGCCGCCCGGTGTTTGCCACCGTGCTGTCGCTGCTCATCCTGCTGATCGGCTACGTGTCGTTCACCCGCCTGGCGGTGCGCGAGTACCCCAAGATTGACGAGCCGGTGGTCACGGTGGAAACGCGCTTTGGCGGGGCTTCCAGCGAGGTGATGGAAAGCCAGGTCACCAAGGTGCTCGAAGACTCGCTGGCGGGTATTGAAGGTGTGGAGGTCATTACCTCGATCAGCCGCCAGGAGCAAAGCCAGATTACCGTGCGCTTTAACCTGAACCGTGACCCCGATTCCGCCGCCGCTGATGTGCGCGACAAAACGGCCCGCGTGCGCCAGCGCCTGCCACAGGCGATTGACGAGCCGGTGGTTTCCAAAGTGGAGGCTGATGCCTCACCCGTGATCTGGCTGGCCATGAGCAGCGACACACACAACGCGCTGCAACTGTCCGACATGGCCAACCGCGTGGTCAAACCTGTGCTGCAAACGGCACCCGGCGCGGCCGATGTGCGCATTTTTGGTGAGCGCAAGTTTTCCATGCGCATCTGGCTGGACACTGACAAACTGGCTGCCTACCGCTTGACCACGCAAGACGTGGAAGACGCCCTGCGCCGCAGCAACCTGGAGGTGCCCGCAGGCCGCATTGAAAGCCGCCAGCGCGAGTTCAACGTGACCACCGCCACTGATTTGCAAACGCCTCGCGAATTCGGGCAGGTGGTGATCCGCACTGTCAATGGTCAGCCGGTGCGCATCGGCGACGTGGCGCGCGTGGCGCAAGGCCCGCAAAGCGAGCGCACCAGCGTGCGACTGAACGGGCGCGACGCGATTTCGCTGGGCGTGATTCGCCAGGCCACTGCCAACCCGCTGGAGCTGTCAGCGGGTGTGCGCAATCTGCTGGAAAAAATCAAGCTGGATCTGCCCCCCGGGGTGGACGTGCAGGTGGCCAACGACAACTCGGTGTTCATTGACCGCTCCATCAAGGCCGTGTTCACCACCATCGTGGAAGCTGTGGTGCTGGTGGCCCTGGTGATTTTTTTGTTTCTGCGCACCCTGCGCGCGTCCATCATTCCGCTGGTCACCATTCCGGTGAGCTTGATTGGTACGTTTGCGCTGATGGCGCTGGCAGGCTTCACCATCAACACGCTGACCCTCTTGGCGCTGGTGCTGGCCATCGGCCTGGTGGTGGACGATGCCATCGTGGTGCTGGAAAACATCTACCGCCACATTGAAGACGGCATGGCCCCGTTTGACGCGGCCATCAAGGGGGTAAAAGAAATTGGCTTTGCGGTGGTGGCCATGACGCTCACCCTGGCTGCGGTGTACGCGCCACTGGCCTTTGCGCCGGGCCGCACGGGCAGGTTGTTCACCGAATTTGCGCTGGCCCTTGCCGGGGCGGTGGTGGTGTCGGGTTTTGTGGCGCTGACGCTCTCACCCATGATGTGTTCGCTGCTGCTCAAGCACAACCCGAAACCTTCGTGGTTTGACCGCACGGTGGAGCGTGGCTTGAACGGGCTGTCGCGCGGCTACACGTCTGC
>JAYUXO010000072.1:0-2038 GCA_043753505.1 Comamonadaceae bacterium | reverse complement strand
TGAACATGATCGTCAACGGTGAACCCGTGAAAAGCGAGGTGCTGGTCACGCTTCCAGGCCAGAAACTGTTTGACAAAATGGCTGCGTCAGCCGAATCGCTGCCCGCTGAAGCGCTGGCTTTTGCACAAGAGATGGCGGCTAAACATGCAGACGGCAGTGCCTTTCCGTTGGTTCGCAACATGCCGTGCAAACACCCGCTGGGCGACGCGTACTTTCAGTTTGCCCGCAACATGGTGGGCGGCATGTCCAAAAACTTCCCCGCACCCCTGAAGTGTGTGGATGCTGTTGAATCCGCCACCCAAAAGAAGTTTGACGATGGCATGGCGTTTGAGCGTGACATCTTCATCAACTTGATGTGGACACCCGAAAGCCGGGCGTTGCGCCATATTTTTTCAGCGGAGCGTGCAGCATCAAAAATACCGGACGTGCCCGAGGACACTGCACAACGAGCTATCAATTCGGTAGCGGTTATCGGTGCAGGCACTATGGGTGGCGGGATTTCGATGAACTTCTTGAACGCGGGCATTCCCGTCAAGATGTTGGAAATGAAGCAGGACGCGCTGGACAGGGGCATCGCGACTATCCGCAAAAATTACGAATCGCAGGTCAAAAAAGGCAAGCTCAAGCAGGACAAATACGACCAGCGCATGGCCTTGCTCACCACCACGCTGGAATACGCTGATTTGAAAGATGCTGACATCGTGATTGAAGCGGTGTTTGAAGAAATGGGCGTGAAAGAAGCCGTATTCAAAAAGCTCGACGAGGTGATGAAACCCGGCGCGATTCTGGCCAGCAACACCTCCACGCTGGACGTGAACGCCATCGCCAACTTTACCCAGCGTCCGCAAGACGTGGTGGGCACGCATTTCTTCAGCCCTGCCAATGTAATGAAGTTGCTGGAAGTGGTGCGCGGCGGAAAAACGGCCAAAGATGTGCTGGCTACGGTCATGGCGCTTGGCAAGAAGATCAAGAAAACCTCGGTGGTTTCGGGTGTGTGTGACGGCTTCATTGGCAACCGCATGATTGAGCAGTACAGCCGCCAGGCGGGTTTTTTGCTTGAAGAAGGTTGCACGCCGACACAGGTAGACCGCGCGGTGGAGAAGTTTGGTTTTGCCATGGGACCGTTCCGCATGGGCGACCTGGCGGGCAACGACATTGGCTGGGCCATCCGCAAGCGCCGCAACATTGAAAAGCCGGGTATGAAGTACAGCAAAACCGCTGACTTGCTGTGCGAATTGGGCCGTTTCGGCCAAAAAACTGGTGCCGGCTGGTACGACTACCAAGTGGGCAAGCGCGATGCGATTCCCAGCGAGCTGGTCAACAAAATGATTGACGACCACCGCGCCGCACAAGGCATCAAACCCCGCAAGGTGACGGACGAAGAAATCGTGCAGCGTCTGGTCTATTCACTCGTCAACGAAGCCGCCCACATTCTGGAAGACGGCATTGCTTCCAAGGCCAGCGACATTGACATGGTGTATCTGACCGGCTACGGTTTCCCCATCTACCGCGGGGGCCCCATGCACTATGCCGACCAGGTGGGTTTGTTCAACGTCGTGCAAAGCATGAACCGCTTTGCAAAAAATCCGTTGGACGATGGCGCTTTCTGGCAGCCCGCGCCCTTGCTCGCACGCCTGGCGGCCGAGGGTAAAACGTTTAACTAAAGCAGTGTTGACCCGAGAGCTGCCAAGCGACAGGACGGCACCATGATCAAACGCATCTTGCTGGGCTTGCTGGCCGTGTTGTTTCTGCTGGCGGCGGTGGTGGTCATCAACACCTTGCGTCAGGGCTCGCGCCAACTGAATTTACCGCCCGCGCCTTCGCTGGCAGTAGACGAAGCGGGTGCAGCGCAGCGTCTAGCCGGTGCCATCCGCCTGCAAACCGTCTCCAGCCAGACAGACCCTGCACAAAACGCTGCGGAGTTTCGCAAGCTGCATGACTACATTGCACAGCAATACCCCAAAACCCATGCTGCGCTGAAGCGTGAAGTCGTGGGCGATTTCAGCTTGCTCTACACCTGGGCGGGCACTGATGCGGC
>JAYUXO010000071.1:0-5205 GCA_043753505.1 Comamonadaceae bacterium | reverse complement strand
CAAGCCTGTTTCTAAAGTTGCCACAATCGGCCCGAATTAGAACGAATCTTGCTTGTAAACCATGCCCAAGAAAAGTACACCTGTCTCAACCGTCGAAGCCAGCGAGCCCGAACACCGTGGCCTGGACCGCTACGACATCAAAATTCTGGACGAGCTGCAGCGCGACGGCCGCCTGACCAACGCCGAGCTGGCCAGTCGCGTGGGCCTGAGCGCTGCACCCTGCTGGCGACGGGTGCGGCGACTGGAGACTGAGGGCTACATCGACGGCTACCACGCCAGCGTTAACCGTCAGAAAATCGGCTTGGGCGTGGTGGCGTTTGTGCGGCTGTTTGCCGAACGCAACACCGGCCAGGTCACCGACGAGATCAAGCGCCAGATACTGGCCTTGCCCCAGGTGCTCAGCTGTCACCACATCTCTGGCGAGGGTTCGTTTGAAATTGTGGTGGTGCACACCGACCTGGAAGCCTACGCCCGCTTTGTGCGCGAGGTGCTGATCAACCTGCCCCATATCAAAGACCTGCGCACCAGTTTTTCGCTGGGCGAGGTGAAGAATTTGCGGCAGTTGCCGCTGGATCATTTGCGCTGACCGCTGCGGGGGCGGGAACGCAGGCCCCGGCTGCAGGACGCAGGACGCAGGACGCAGGACGCAGAAATTACGCAGTATTTTGCAGAAAAAATTCAAATTTTTTAAAGTCTTGTTCTGCGGCTTCTGCGTAACTTCTGCTAACTCTGCGTCCTGGCTTCGCCCCTTTTCTACACAGGCCTCACCATCTTGCAGGTCGTCGGCATCTCGGCCACAGACGCCGGTATCTGCTTGATCACGCGAAACCCATAGCCCGAGCCCTCCACATCGAACTTCACACCCGGCGTTCCCAGTCGATCCATCACGCCCACTACCAAGGGTTGCTGAAACTGGTGATCGGCTGCGCGCATAGTGCCGGTTTGAGGGCCAAAAGTGACAACAGCCCTTTCCAATACTGCTGAAGCAGCTATTAAATCAATAGCATTTGAAGCGTCCACAGGTGTTTTGTCCACTGCCTGGGCTAGCGCCTGCACCATCAACTGCATGCGCATGTGCACGTAGTCGTCAGCCGGTTTGGGAAAGCGCTGACGAAACGATTGGTAGAAAGCCTCGCTGGCCGCGCCGGGCACGTTGGGCAACCAGTCGGCCACGGCAATCACCTTGCCAATGCCCGCTTCGCCAATGGCCGCCGGTGCGCCCAGGGCGTTGCCGTAGAAGGTGTAGAACTTGCCTTCGTAGCCCACGTCTTTGGCCGACTTGACCAGCAGGGTCAGGTCGTTGCCCCAGTTGCCGGTGATGACCGCCTGGGCGCCGCTGGCTTTGATTTTGGCCATGTAAGGAATGAAGTCTTTGACGCGGCCCAGTGGGTGCAGCTCATCGCCCACGATTTGCACATCAGGGCGTTGCAGGCCTAACTGGCGGCGTGCCTCACGCAACACGCTCTGGCCGAAACTGTAATCCTGGCCCAGCAGGTACACGCTTTTGACGGGTGCATCGTCTTTCAGCACCTGCATCAACGCGGCCATGCGCATGTCGGCGTGGGCATCGAAGCGAAAGTGCCAATAACTGCATTTTTCGTTGGTCAGCGACGGATCGACAGCCGAGTAATTCAGGAAGATCACACGCTTGGTCGGCTCGCGCTCGTTGTGCTTGTTGATCGCGTCAATCAGCACTGCCGCCACCGCTGAGCTGTTGCCTTGCATGACCACCTGCGCACCATCGTCGATGGCCGCTCGCAGAGCTGACAGGGCTTCTTCGTTTTGTCCTTTGTTGTCGTAGCGGCTTAACTGCAAAGCGCGTGCGGGTTTGCCGTTTTGACCCGAACGCTCGTTGGCCCGCTCCACAGCCCACACCAGGTTGCGAAACACCGCCTCGCCAGTGTTGGCAAACGGGCCGGACAGCCCCTCAATCATGGCAATTTTGAGCGGAGGTGCAGACTGCGCGAGCGCATGACCCGCGCCGATGACAGTTAGCGCCAGAACACTCAGATTCAAGACCCGAAAAATCCCCTTTTTCATTGCAAACATCCCTTGAAATGCCGCGCGCCATACAAACATCTCATGCATCGGCGGCCCGTTAAAAGGCGCGGAGTGTAAGGGACAGCACACCGTAGTCAGGGCCAAAACACGATGCCGGTGGGTCGTCCTGTTTTACCTTTTTGGAGTTGATTTATGTTTTTCACACCTGTTCATACCAACGTGTATTGCGCACCTTCCACCGCCCGCGGTGTTGACCGTAGCTTTGAACGATTTGCCAGTCAGGCACTGCGTGCCAGCGCGCAGAAAAGTCTCCATGTGGAGCAAGACGAGCAAAGCTGGACGCTGTCGCTGGATGTGCCCGGCGTTACCCGTGAGGAACTGACAATTGGCATTGAAGCCAACGTGGTACGCATCGACAGCAAGGCTGATGCCAAGCGTGTCGTTAAGGCTGCTTACGAGTTTCCGCTGGAAATTGATGCTGCCAACAGCCAGGCAAAGCTGGAAAACGGCGTGTTGACCTTGAAGCTGGGCAAAAAAGTGCCTGCGGTCAACGTGACCGAACTTACCATCAACTGAACGTCGGTGATATGACTGCTCAATCACTATCTATTTGATAGCTGGTTGAGCAGTATCAATAAGGGCTAGCAGCCAATTTCGCTTAAATTCCAGCGCGGTTTCACGTCAAAAGCGTAAGCCGTGTTGGCTTGCTGCACACCCGCTTGCAGCCGCATGGCAGCCGCCATAGCAATCATCGCGCCGTTGTCGGTGCACAAATGCAGCTCGGGGTAATGCACCCGCACATTGCGCGCGGCACAAGCCGCATTCAGCTGCTGGCGCAGCGGTCCGTTAGCCCCCACGCCACCCGCCACCACCAGACTGTGCAGGCTGGTGTCTTTCAAAGCTAGCAGGGACTTTTTCACCAGCACGTCCACGATGGCCGCTTCGGTGCTTGCAGCCAGATCAGCCTTGCGCGCAACCAGTTCATCACCCAGCTTTTTGGCCTGCGTGAGCACCGCCGTTTTCAGCCCCGCAAATGAAAAGTCCAGGTTACCGCTGTGCAGCAAGGGGCGCGGCAGCTTGAAGGCCAGTGGGTCGCCCTGCATGGCCAGACGCGACAGCGCAGGCCCACCGGGGTAGCCCAGACCCATGAGCTTGGCGGACTTGTCAAACGCCTCGCCCGCTGCATCGTCAATCGTCTCGCCCAATAGCGTGTAGCGCCCGACCCCATTGACCTGCATCAGTTGCGTGTGCCCGCCCGAGACCAGCAGCGCCACGAATGGAAACTGCGGCGCATCGGCACTTAAAAACGGCGACAGCAAGTGCCCTTCCAGGTGGTGCACCCCCAGCACCGGTTTGCCCAGCGCCGCGCCCAGCGCGCAGGCCACCCCCGCACCCACCAGCAGGGCACCCGCCAGACCTGGGCCGCGCGTGTAAGCCACCACGTCAATCTGCGCCAGCGTGCAGCCAGCCTCGGACAGTACCGTTTCAGTCAGAGGTAGTACGCGCCGAATGTGGTCGCGGCTGGCCAGCTCGGGGACCACGCCCCCGTAAGCCTGGTGCATGTCAACCTGGCTGTGCAGCGCATGCGCCAGCAACTCCGGCAAACCCACATTGAGGGTTCGCACAAGTGCAACTCCGGTTTCGTCGCACGACGATTCGATTCCTAAGACGAGCATTTCCTGAGTGTAGTCAGCGGTCTGTGGCGGTAATCCATCCAACACCTCGACTCCTATAATCCAACGTTCCCACCACCAATCAAAACGACATGACCAAATTCGTCTTCGTCACAGGCGGTGTGGTGTCTTCCCTGGGCAAGGGAATCGCCTCAGCCTCTCTCGCCGCGATTCTCGAGTCGCGTGGTCTGTCAGTCACCCTCATCAAGCTGGACCCCTACATCAACGTAGACCCCGGCACCATGTCACCTTTCCAGCACGGCGAGGTGTTTGTCACTGATGACGGCGCCGAAACCGATCTGGATTTGGGCCACTACGAACGCTTTGTGAACACGCGCATGAAGCGGGCCAACAACTTCACCACTGGCCAAATCTATAAAAGCGTGCTGGAAAAAGAACGCCGGGGCGACTACCTGGGCAAGACGGTGCAGGTCATACCGCACATCACCAACGAAATTCAGGACTTCGTGCTGCGCGGCGCGTCTGACGTGGACGTGGCGATTGTGGAAATTGGCGGCACCGTGGGCGACATTGAGTCGCTGCCTTTCCTGGAGGCTGTACGTCAGATGAGCTTGAAGATGGGGCCAAACAACTCCGCCTTTGTGCACCTGAGTTATGTGCCGTGGATTGCCGCCGCGGGCGAGTTGAAAACAAAGCCTACCCAGCAAACCGCCAAACAGTTGCGCGAGATTGGCATTCAGGCTGACGCGCTGTTGTGCCGTGCCGACCGGCCGATTCCCCAGGAAGAGCGCGACAAGATCAGTCTGTTTTCCAACGTGCCCGCTTGGGGCGTGATCAGCATGTGGGACGTGGACACCATCTACAAAGTACCCCGCATGCTGCACGAGCAGGGGCTGGACGGCCTGATCTGCGACAAGCTGCGCCTGAACACGCCGCCAGCCAATCTGCGCCGCTGGGACGACCTTGTTTATGAAGTGGAACACCCACAGTACGAAGTGACGATTGCGATGGTGGGCAAGTATGTGGATTTGTCCGACAGCTACAAGTCACTTAATGAAGCGCTGCGCCACGCGGGCATGAAAAACCATGCGCGGGTCAAGATCGAATACATCGACTCCGAAACGTTAAACCCTTCAAACGTGGCCCAACTGGCCATGTTTGACGCGGTGCTGGTGCCGGGTGGCTTTGGTAAGCGCGGCATTGAAGGCAAGATTTGCGCAGCCCGCTTTGCCCGCGAACACAAGCTGCCTTATCTGGGCATCTGCTTGGGGATGCAGGTAGCTACCATCGAATTTGCGCGCCATGTGGCGGGCTTGAAAGACGCCAACAGCACCGAATTTGAGCCCTCGACGCCACACCCGGTCATTGCACTGATCACCGAGTGGAAAGATGCTGACGGCAGCATCAAGACCCGTAACGAGCAGTCTGATCTGGGTGGCACGATGCGCCTGGGTGCGCAAAGCTCCGACGTGTCACCCGGCACCCTGGCACACGAGATTTACGGCGATGTGGTCACTGAACGCCACCGCCACCGGTATGAGGCCAACGTGAATTACCTGGACGCGCTGCG
>JAYUXO010000070.1:0-12664 GCA_043753505.1 Comamonadaceae bacterium | reverse complement strand
TGCGGGTCAAGATTGCGAAGCTGGAGATTTTTGATGATTGCGAGGTGGCGATACGGGTGGAGACGGGGCAGTGGTGAATTGCGGCTAGGAATCAGCCGATTCATTCGAGCGGTCACCATCGAATCCATCGTGGTCAGCCTGATGGGCCCCAGCACTGCAGTCAAAACCATTTAGGAAGCCCCAGGCATGAACCCACAAACCCTTCAACGATTGCTCGACGATTTGATCGCCCGTTGGGAAAGCGAGGTTGTCGAATTCAAGCAGGCTGGAAAAGATTACGACACAGACAAGGTTGGCGAGTATTTTTCTGCACTTAGCAACGAAGCCAATTTGCGCAGTGCAGAAAGTAGCTGGCTGGTGTTTGGCGTAAACGACAAGTCGCGTTCGGTGGTGGGTTCGGACTACCGCACACAGGCGGATCGACTGCAAAACTTGAAGATGCAAATCTCGCAAGACACCCAGCCCAAAATTACTCTGCGCAATATCCACGAATTGCACACACCTCAAGGACGTGTGCTGTTGCTGGAAATTCCCCCTGCACCGCAGGGTATGCCCATTGCCTGGAAGGGGCACTACTACGCACGCGCAGGTGAGAGCACGACGAACTTGGGTTTGGATAAGCTGGATGAACTGCGGCGTCAAGGTGCAGCCGATTGGTCGGCCCAAATAGTTGACGCGGCTACGTTGGCAGATTTAGATACTGTGGCTCTTAGCAGGGCACGGGAATCTTTTGCCACGAAGCACGCCAACCGATTCGCGCCGAATGAAGTCGCAACATGGTCAGACGCTGCGTTCTTGGATCGTGCACGACTAACCCAAGAAGGGCGCATCACCCGTGCCACCTTGCTGCTGTTGGGAAACGCGGAGTCTGCTTACCGGCTCTCACCACACCCGGCGCAAATGACCTGGAAGCTGGAAGGCCTGGAGAGGGCCTACCTGCACTTTGCGCCGCCCTTTTTGCTCGCCACGACCGAGCTATACAACAAGATACGCAACGTACCTTTGCGCATACTGCCCGACGATCAACTGGTACCTGTGGAGGTGGCAAAGTACGACCGGAAAATTGTGTTGGAGGCACTGCACAATTGCATTGCGCATCAAGACTATGCGCGCAATGGGCGCGTACTGGTGACCGAGAAGCCAGACCGCATGATTTTTGAAAGCGAAGGCACATTTTTCGAAGGTCAACCAGGCGACTATGTGGGTGGACATAAAACACCTCGACGCTACCGCAATCCATTTTTGACGCAGGCGATGTCCGAGCTGAACATGATCGACACCATGGGCTATGGCATCCACGAAATGCACGTAGGCCAAGCACGCCGGTATTTTCCGATGCCCGACTACGATCTGAGCGAGCCGCAGGCCGTCAAATTGACGGTCTACGGTGCAGTGGTCGATGCGGCATATAGCCGCACGTTGATTCAGAAAACCAATTTGCCACTGTCAGATATTTTGGCGCTTGACCGCGTACAGAAGAGACTGCCAATTGATGATGCTGTGGCGAAGCGCCTTCGCCAGGCAAAGTTAATTGAGGGACGGAAGCCGAACCTGTATGTATCTGCCTCCGTAGCATCGGCTACGGCTAACAAGGCGGACTACATTCGCACCCGTGCCCAGGACGATGCTTTCTATGCCAAGCTGCTACAGGACTATTTGGTCAAATTTGACTCTGCGACCCGACGTGAAATCGACAAGCTGCTGTGGGACAAGTTGAGCGATGCTCTGGATGTTGGCCAGAAAGAAACAAAGATCGGCAATCTGCTTAGTAACCTGCGCGCCGCAGGTCTGATCAGCAACAAAGGCTCACGCAAGGCGTCTCGATGGGTGCTTGACAAAAAAGAATAATAAGAAATAATCCAAAGAATAAATCGCGCTAAGTTGTTGATTTATTTGACATTTTTCAAAATACTCTGTGGATTTAAAGTTTAACAAACAGGCCTGCCAGACCATGCCAACGGCTTTGACAGGGAACCCAGCGTGAGGGGTTGAACGATCGGCTGAATCCAGGCAGCGGGGGTCACAAGGATTTTGTGACAGCAACCACTCGCCGTTTTCATGGCCCGCTGATATCAGACTAACGCGATGAAAACTGATGAAATTGATGACGTGACGCAGAGCCGCGCAGTCAGCAACAGGACAAACAAATGAAAATAGACATCGATTTTCCGGATGCGGTGCATGAAGCACTTCATGCTGCTGCGTCGGCACAAGGATTGAGCTTGAACGCGCTCGTGGTCAGTTTGCTGGAAGCTGCGCTGGCAGCACACGACCCGGCCATTGAACGCATCGCCCAATTCGTTAACCAAGAGTTTGTATGAGCGCAGTTTGGACGGAAGACGAGTCGGTGATTACCCACCGCGACTACGCCGCCGAGCGCGACACCGCCCTGCGCGCCGCGCACGAAACAGCCAAGCTGGAAAAGCGCTTGTGCCGCCAGGTTGGCCAGGCCATCATGGACTTCAACATGATCGAGCAGGGCGACAAGGTGATGGTGTGTGTCTCGGGCGGGAAAGACAGCTACGCCATGCTGGACATACTGCTCAAGATGCAGCAGCGGGCGCCGATTGATTTTGAGTTGATCGCAGTGAATCTGGACCAGAAGCAACCCGGTTTTCCTGAGCATGTACTGCCCGAATACCTGAGCAAGCTCGGTGTGCCGTTTCACATTGAAAACCAGGACACTTACTCCATCGTCAAGGAAAAAATAGCGCCGGGCAAAACCATGTGCAGCCTGTGCTCGCGGCTGCGTCGGGGCATTTTGTACCGGGTGGCCGACGAGCTGGGTGCCACCAAAGTAGCGCTGGGCCACCACCGCGACGACATGATTCAGACCTTCTTTTTGAACATGTTTTTCGCGGGCAAGCTCAAGGGCATGCCGCCCAAGCTGACCAGTGACGATGGCCACCACATGGTGATACGTCCGCTGGCCTATGTGGCCGAAAAAGACCTGGTTGCCTGGGCCGCGCACCAGGAGTTCCCCATCATTCCCTGCACGCTGTGCGGCAGTCAGGAAAACCTTCAGCGCAAGCAAATTGCGGCCATGCTGCGCGATTGGGAAAAAAAGTACCCGGGTCGCACCGAAACCATGTTTACCGCCATGCAAAACGTGGCCCCGTCGCACTTGATGGACAGCAAGCTGCACGACTTCAAAGGCCTGAAAACGACCGGTATCGCCGACGATAATGGCGACCTGGCTTTTGATCCGCAACCCCTACCGTTCACCCTGCCGCCCTCCGCTTCCGTCGGTGGCTTGCAGGCCCTTCAAACCCTGCACGTCATCAACTGAATCATGTCCCGCCTTGTTCTGATGCTCTGTACCGGTTTGCTGGCCTTGGGTGGCTGTGCCAGCACCTGGGTAGTGGACACGCAGGTGCAAGCCTTTTCCAGTCTGCCCGCCCTACCCGCCCAGCCCACTTATCGCTTCGAGCGTCTGCCCTCCCAGCAGCTGGATGGTCAGCAGGAGCTGGTGGAGTCGCTGGCCGATACGGCCCTGTTCAAAGCCGGTTTGCGGCGCGACGACGCGGCACCGCGTTACAGCGTACAAGTGGGGGTGCGGGTGCAGCGTGTGTTGTCGCCCTGGGCGGATCCCTGGGATGAGTTGGGCGGTGGCTGGGGCGGTGGCTCGGCAGGTGGTTGGGGCGGCGGGGTTGGTGCAAGCTTTGGCCGACCCGGCGTGACAATTGGTTTTGGGAGCTTTGGCTGGGGTGGTGGACTGCTGCGCAGCGAACAGCCGTGGTATTTGCGCGAAGCCAGTGTGGTGGTGCGCGAGCTGGCGAGCAACCGCGTGGTGTTCGAAAGCCGTGCCAACGGCGATGGCCCCTGGTCTGACAGCCGGGCTGTGCTGGCCGCCATGTTTGACGCGGCATTGCAGGGCTTTCCCAACCCACCCACGGGCGTGCGGCAGGTCAGTGTGCAGGTCGGTGCACCTGCAGCACCGGCTGTCAACACAACGGTTGTGACGACCACAAGCCCGGCTCCCAGCAGGCCCGCTTCTGCTGCTAAAACTGCTCCATAAACCTGCTTGTTCGACCGCTTCATCAAACGCATGGAAGCCACTCGAATCATTGCCGTGCGTCACGGCGAAACCGCCTGGAACGTGGCTGGCCGCGTGCAAGGCCATCTGGACATTGCGCTGAACGACAAAGGCCGATGGCAGGCCAGCCAGACGGCACAGGCTCTGGCGAGCGAGTCGATTGCAGCGATTTACAGCAGTGACCTGCTGCGCGCATGGGAAACGGCCTTGTCGATTGCCGATGCGTGCGGCCTGCCGGTGGCTACGCATATAGGCCTGCGCGAGCGCCACTTCGGCCATTTTGAAGGTAAAACCTTTGAGGAAGTAGCCGCAATATGGCCTGGCGAGGCTCAGCGCTGGCGCACCCGCGAGAGCGACTTTGCGCCGCTGGGGGGCGGTGAGTCGCTGGTGATGGTGCAAACGCGCGTGGTGGCGGCTGTGTGTGCGCTGGCTGCAGCACATGCAGGCCAGCAAATCGTGGTGGTCACGCACGGCGGGGCGCTGGACGCGTTGCACCGCGCGGCAACCGGCCAATCGCTGCAAGCGCCGCGCACCTGGGCGCTGGGCAACGCCGCCATCAACCGCCTGCTCTGGAGCCCGGCCGGCTTGACCCTGGTGGGCTGGTCCGACACGCAGCATCTGGACGAGCAGTCCGTTGACGAAGTTTCAGCCTGACGCACCATGCCATTGACTGTCACCCGTTCTTTTGCAGCTGTTGACCGCAGCGCGGCACTGCCACTGTTCAATACCGCCGACAAAATATCGGCCCGTCCGCTACCCGACGAGCTTAAAGCCCTGATCGGCCAGAGCGTGGAGGCCATTGACACGCCGGGTCTGGTGATAGACCTGGACGCGATGAACCGCAACCTCACACGCATGGCCGAGTTCGCCAAAAAACGCAGCGTGCGCTGGCGGCCCCACGCCAAGATGCACAAAAGCTCCGCACTGGCCCGCATGCAGGTGCAGGCGGGTGCTGTGGGCGTGTGCGTGCAAAAAACCGCCGAGGCTCAAGCCATGGTGGCTGGTGGTGTGAACGACGTGTTCATCAGCAACCAGGTGATTGCGCCCCACAAACTGGCACGCGTGGCCGAACTGGCGCAACTGCTGGGCACGCGTGGCGGCAAGTTGGCTATTGCAGTGGACAGTGTGGACGGCATTACCCGGTTGGCCGAGGCCATGAACCAGGCGCGGGTGGCCCACGCGGCGTCCAATGGGCGCGATACCCAGCGTGTGGGCGGTGCCATCATTGATGTGTTCATTGAACTCAACGTTGGGCAAAATCGCTGCGGCGTGCCCCCCAGCCCCGCTGCTGTCGGCCTGGTCTATGAAATCCGCAAGCACCCGGCTCTGCGTTTTGCGGGTTTGCACGCTTACCACGGCAAAGCCCAGCATCTGCGCAGCGCACAAGAACGTCGAGACGCCATTGCCATTGCCGTGGAAGAAGTGGCCTTTACACGCCGCTTGATTGAGTCGGCTGGTTTTGTAGTCAACCTGGTCACCGGCGCAGGCACGGGTAGCCTGGTGCTGGAAGCAGCCAGCGGTGTGTATGGCGAGGTACAACCCGGCTCGTTTTTGTTCATGGACGCTGACTACGCGCAAAACGAGCGCGACCCGGCCCAGCCCAAATTTGAGCATGCGCTGTTCGTCAAAACCCAGGTCATCAGCACCAGCTCAGACCATGTGGTGTGCGACGCAGGTCACAAAAGCCACGCTATCGATTCGGGCATGCCCGTGGTGCACAGCCAGTTAAACGACAGCCCGTTGGCGTATACCAACGGCGGCGACGAGCACGGCATTCTGCGTATCGCCCCAAACGCCGTGGGCCGTGGCAACCGCCTGCCACTGATCGGTCAGAAGCTGTGGCTGATTCCAGGTCACTGCGACCCCACCGTGAATCTGCACGACTTCATGGTGGGTGTGAGTGGCGGGTTGAGTGCCGGCAAGGTTGATCGCATCATCCGCGTGGATGCGCGGGGGGCGCTGGCTTAAGCCTTTTTAAGTAAAAAGTGCCACCGGCCCTTGTAAATACTGCTCAAGAAGCTATTAATTTAATAGCAAATCGAGTCGGGAAGGTGTCGATCTCATAGTCGGTGAGGATGGGATAGGCATCTGGGCTTTGAAGTGTTTGCGGAATTTGGAGAATTTCAACGCAGGGGTCGCAAAGGTCAGGCAAAGAGCGCAGAGCAATACCGCGAAAGCCTGTTTGAATTGGTTTGCAGTGATTGAATTCCTTTTTGAATTCCTTTTGCGTTCTCTGCGTAACCTCTGAAACCTCTGCGTTTTAAAACCCCCATTCACCAAACCACAACGACACAACGCCACAAGTTGACGTTACGACCCATAAAAAAAAGGCAGCCAAGGCTGCCTTTTTTTATGTGCAAATCAGACTACTTCAAGTCATCCGCTATCACCTGAACGATGCGCTGCGCATTGGCCGAGGCTTCCGGCGCGCCGGCTGCGTTCAGCACCGCCACCGTAGTGGCTTCGCCCTGGCTCTTGACGGTGATGCGGAACTTCAGCGGCGGGGTTGTAGGGCCGCTGCCACCCAGCATGCGGCCAAAGAAGCCGGGCTCTTTCTTGTCAGCATTGGGCTCCACATAGCGCACAAAGTAGGTGCCTGCGTTGCGGTCACGGTCTTCCACAGTGAAGCCGGTGCGGTCCAAAGTCAAACCCACGCGGCGCCAGGCGCGCTCGAATCCTTCGTCAATCAACACCACGGGCTGCTCGTTGACTTTGGAAACGCGCGAGGTGAGCTTGACTGTGCTGGCGGCCACCAAGGTTTTTGTCTGCTCGGCAGGCACGCCCAGCTTGACCATCAGGCGCCGCAGAAACTCGGCTTCCAGCTCAGGGTCGCTCGGGCGCGGTTGCCACATGGTCTGGTCTTTCTGGGTGCTGCTGTAGACCTCGGTCAGGCCGCGGTGGCTCACGTAAATCTCGGTGCCGCCGGTGGCGTTGCGCTCCACACGGGTGCGGAAACGGTCGCGCTCAGACGTGGAATACAGCGAATCAAACAGCTTGCCCACCGTGTTGCGGATGAAGTCTTGCGGCAGCTTGGCGCGGTTTTCGGCCCAGTCGGTTTCCATGATGCCCAGGTTGGCTTGGTCCAAAGTGAGCAAAAAGCCGTTTTCCTGCCAGAAGTCGCGCAGCGGACTCCACAGCGTGTCCGCATTACGGTTGATCACCAGCCAGCGCTGGGTGCCCGCGCGCTCGATGCGCACATCACCCACCGTGGTGGCCGCAATGCTGGCCACCGGCGCGTTGGCCTGGTTGACCTGCAGCGCGTTGGCCGACACCGTGCCACCCGGCACGCCGTAGCGCGAGTCGCGCGTCAGCTGGGTCAGATCGGGCGGCACCTCCAGCGAGTTGCCGCGGCTGGCGCTTTTGTAGTCAATCTTGTCGCCTTCCAGCACGGAGCAGGCCGACAGTGCAAGGCTTGCGCTCAAGACGGCGAATTTGGCAAATGAGGTCACGGCAATGTTCACGTTGAGTTCTTTTCGCAAGAGTGTTAATACAGATCAAACCGTCAGATCAGGCCACATTGGCGCAAGGCATCTTCGACCAGCGGTTCAAGGTTTTTCGACAGCGGCGTCATGGGCAGGCGCAACGCGCCGCCGCACAGGCCCATGCGGGCCATGGCCCATTTCACGGGAATGGGGTTGGACTCGATGCCTTGCACTTTATGAAACGGCATGAGCTTGAATTGCAGGGCCATTGCCGTTTTGCAATCGCCCGCGATCGCCGCCACACACAGCTCGTGCATCAGGCGCGGAGCCACATTGGCCGTCACGCTGATGTTGCCCTGGCCGCCGCACAGCATGAGTGCCACAGCAGAGCCGTCATCGCCGGAATACACCGCAAAACCTTTTGGCCGTTCGCGCAGCAGCCACTGCGCCCGCTCCAGGTTGGCCGACGCTTCCTTGATGCCCACGATGCCCGGAATTTGGGCCAGCCGCAGCACCGTGTCCACCTGCATGTCCACCACGGTACGGCCCGGCACGCTGTACAGCACCAGGGGCAGGTCGCCGGTGGCTTCTGCAATGGCCTTGAAGTGCTGGTACTGGCCTTCCTGCGTGGGCTTGTTGTAGTAAGGCACCACCTGCAACTGGCTGTCGGCCCCCACGCTTTTGGCAAATCGGGCCAGCTCGATGGCTTCTGCCGTGCTGTTGGCACCGCATCCGGCCATGATGGGCACGCGTTTGGCACCATGCGTTTTGGCCTGCTCCACCGCCACGCGGATGATTTCGCAATGCTCCTGCACGCTCACCGTGGGCGACTCACCGGTGGTGCCCACCACGCCGATGCAGTCGGTGCCTTCCGCAATGTGCCAATCAATCAGCTTGCGCAAGCTCGGGTAGTCCACGCTGCCGTCGTCGTGCAGGGGGGTGGCAAGCGCCACGGTGCTGCCGGTGAGCAAGCTGCCTGAAGAATATCCCATGGGGGTTGCCTGTGGTGAGGGTGTGTTGTGGGGGAGAGGGATGGATTCTAACTAGAGCAGGTATCTCGGCGGCTGGGGGGTTTGCGCTTCCTTTTGCCCGTCCTTTTGCCCGTCCTTTTGCGCTTCCTTTTGCGCGTCCTTTTGCCCTCCCGCCGGCAGCTCGCGTACGGCCGCCATGCGCTGCACAAAGCGTGGCGGGCAATCCAGAAAACCCTCTTCGTAGGCCACCACGCGCAAACCCGCGCAGACCGTGAGCAGCTCACCCGGCTGCAGCAAAAAATCAGCCCGCGACGGTTTGCCCACCGTCTCGTTGCCCGCCGCGAAGGTCTCGTAAATCAACACACCACCCGGGGCCACGCAGGCCGCGATGGCTGGCAGCAGCGGCCGCCACAGGTAATTTGTCACCACCACACCCGCAAATTGCCGCTGCGCAAATGGCCAGGGGCCCGATTCAATGTCAGCCACCAGCGTTTCGCACTGCGCCAGATTCAGATTCGCTACAAAATCAATAGCTGCTTGAGCAACATCTACAAGGGCTACCGGGTGATTTCGCTCACAAAACCAGCGCGTGTGCCGCCCGTAACCGCCCGCCACGTCCAGCACGGCACCGCCAGCAGGCACGAGGTGCGACCAGCGCTGGACCCAGGGGGATGGGAGCGCAGAGCCGTGCGAAGTGGGCAGATTGGGCAGATGTGGCGTGTGCATGTGCAGTGATGGACGGGAGTTGTCGCTACAAGGTTTGGCAACGTTGGGGGTGAAGGTCACCGCACAATTTATAAATTTGAAAGGCAGGGATGACCATGAAACACGGCTGGCTGAATGTTCGCATGCGCGGTGCTGCCGTCAGCGCCATGGCTTTGACCGTGGTGACGCCGCACGTATCGGCACAACTGACCCAAACCGAGATGGCCAACATCGACAAGCTGGTTCAACAGCCCCAGCTGGCCGACAACAATCTGCAGCGCGAGGCTGGCAACTGGCTCATGAGCGCCGGCAGGGCCGCACGCGAGAAGCGCTGGGACCTGGCGACAAAAATGTATGGCGAAGCGACAGTTCGCCATCCCACGTTTATCACGCTGAGCAAGCGCGGCTTGGCCATTGCCAAGTCGAGCCGACAGCGCGACGCCCTGCCCGAAACCCTCAACGCCTACCAAGCCACCTGTACAGCCGCCGCGCAAACCCTGCAACTGGCGCTGGCATTTTCCGAAGAAGTACCTGGCCAAGCCAAGCTCCAGAATGAGCAAGCCCTGCGTGTGCAGATGGAATCCCTGGCGTCGTATCAAGCGAGTGCTGCCACCCGCTGCGAACCGGTTGCTCAGGTGCTCAAGCGGTACGCCGTGAAGTCGTCAGGTGTTGAGATGCTATTGAATAAATAGCTGCTTGAGCAGTATCTAAAAGGGCTACAGACCCAAAACACCTAAAAGCACGACCACACCTGATCTGCCACCGTCACCATGAAACCAGGTTGCGTGTAGAGCAAGAAAACGACCACCAGGGCCACCGTGGCTGCAGCGTAGGCCAGCCACTTTGCGGTGCGCTTTGCGAGGCGGGGTTTCAGTCTCATGTCAAGCCGCTTTTAGCGGGCTGCGAATAATCTCCGTCTCTTTCACCGGCCTGTTCACCAGCCCCGCCAGCACGCCCAGCGCAATCGCGATGACCCAGACGATGTCGTAGCTCCCGTTGCGGTCATATAGCAAGCCGCCCAGCCACACGCCCATAAAGCTGCCTACCTGGTGGCTGAAAAACACAAAGCCGCCGAGCATGGAAAGGTGTTGAATGCCGAAAATCTGTGCCACTACCGCGTTGGTGGGCGGCACGGTGGACAGCCACAGCAGGCCCATTACGCTGGCAAAGATGTAAACGGACCAAGGCGTCAGCGGCACCAGCAGAAAAACGGTGATCACGATGGCCCGCGCAAAGTAGATAAACGACAGAATTTTCGTTTTGGCCATGCGCTGCCCCAGGCTGCCCGCGATGTAGGTGCCAAACACGTTAAACAGGCCAATCAGCGCCAGCGCATACGTGGCCACCTGGGGCGACAGGCCCTTGTCTTTCAGGTAGCTGGGCATGTGCACGCCGATGAACACCACCTGAAAACCGCACACAAAGTAGCCTGCCATCAACAGCTGGAAACTGGGGTATTTCATGGCCTCGCGCAGCGCCTGCACGATGGTCTGGTCTCGTTTCACCGGCGTGCTCCCGGCCGCAAAACCCGCCTCGCGCAGACCGAAGGCAAACGGTGCAATCAGCAGCACCGCGCCGCCCAGCACCAGCAACGCCTGCTGCCAGCCGATGGCGCTGATCAGAAAGCCTTCCACCGGCACCATCAAAAATTGGCCAAACGAGCCCGCCGCAGCCGCCACGCCCATGGCCCAGGAGCGCTTGGCCGGGTCGATCTGGCGGCCAATCACGCCGTAGATCACCGCGTAAGTCGTGCCCGCCTGCGCTGCGCCAATCAGCACCCCGGCGGTCAGCGCAAACACCAGCGAATTGGGCGACAGCGCCATGCCCACCAGGCCCAGCGCATACAGCACGGCCCCCACGATCAGCACCCGGAACGCCCCAAATTTGTCGGCCAACATGCCCGCAAAAATGCCGAAGACGCCCCAGGAAATGTTTTGAATGGCAATGGCGAACGCAAAGGTCTGGCGCGTCCAGCCCTGCTCTTGGGTGATGGGCTGCAACCACAGGCCGAAACCGTGGCGAATGCCCATCGACAAGGTGACGATGACGGCGCCGCACAGCAGCACCTGAAACATGGACAGTTTGGCGGGGGAAGTGGTGGGGTTGGGGACGAGGCTCATGGCGATAACTTTAACGAGTTCAGGCGAAATTGACTTGTCACCAACTCGCAGGGCTGATTTTTTATACAGCTTATTTGATCGACGCTGACTACAATGCGCCTCCCCACCCGTTCTCGCGCAACTTTTCACCGTTCCCGAACCTCGCACCCGCCCATGGCAACACCCCCCGTTCACGCAGCGCCCTCCGCCTATTCCGAATCGTCCATCCGCGTGCTCAAGGGTCTGGAGCCGGTCAAGCAGCGTCCGGGCATGTACACCCGCACCGACAACCCGCTGCATGTCATTCAGGAGGTGCTGGACAACGCGGCCGACGAGGCGCTGGCGGGCCACGGGAAAAAAATCAAGGTCACGCTGCATGCCGATGGTTCGGTGAGCATTGAAGACGATGGCCGGGGTATTCCGTTTGGCCTGCACCCGGAAGAAAACGCACCCGTTATCGAGCTGGTGTTCACCCGCTTGCATGCGGGCGGCAAGTTCGACAAGGCCAAGGGTGGGGCCTACAGCTTTGCCGGCGGCCTGCACGGCGTGGGCGTGTCGGTGACCAATGCCCTGTCCACGCGCCTGGAAGCCACCACTTACCGCGAAGGCCAGGTGGCCCGGCTGGTGTTTTCTGCTGGCGACGTGATTGAGCCGCTGACCAAACGCCCCGTCGCGGACGGCGACCGCAAGCAAGGCACCAGCGTACGCGTGTGGCCCGACCCCAAATACTTTGAGTCGCCCAACCTGCCCATGACGGAGCTGGTGCATTTGCTGCGCAGCAAGGCCGTGCTGATGCCCGGCGTAACTGTCACGCTGACAGTGGAAAAGACAAAAGATGTGCAAACCTGGGTTTACAAGGGCGGCCTGCACGACTACCTGAGCCAGTGCCTGAACGGCGAGCCGGTGATTCCGCTATTTGAAGGTGAAGGTTTTGCGAAAAACGACGACACTTTTGCTGAAGGTGAAGGTGCGCAGTGGTGCGTGGCCTTCACCGAGGACGGCCAGGCAGTGCGTGAAAGCTACGTGAACCTGATCCCCACCACAGCCGGTGGCACACACGAAAGCGGTCTGCGCGATGGCCTTTTCACTGCGGTGAAAAGTTTCATCGAGCTGCACAGCCTGCTGCCCAAAGGCGTGAAGCTATTGCCCGAAGACGTGTTTGCCCGCGCCAGCTACGTGCTGAGCGCCAAGGTGCTGGACCCGCAGTTCCAGGGCCAGATCAAGGAGCGCCTGAACTCGCGCGACGCGGTGCGGCTGGTGTCCAGCTTTGTGCGCCCCGCCCTGGAGCTGTGGCTTAACCAGCACGTGGACTACGGCAAAAAGCTGGCCGAACTGGCCATTAAAGCCGCGCAGGTGCGCCAGAAAGCCGGGCAGAAAGTCGAAAAACGCAAAGGCTCCGGCGTAGCCGTGCTGCCCGGCAAACTCACCGAC
>JAYUXO010000069.1:0-12673 GCA_043753505.1 Comamonadaceae bacterium | reverse complement strand
TGCTGAAGGTTCGCCACGTTATCGTGTGCGGTCACTACGGCTGTGGGGGCGTGCAGGCGGCGCTGACCAATGCCCGAGTGGGCCTGGCCGACAACTGGATTCGCCACATTCAAGACGTGCGCGACCGCTACAGCACGCGGCTGGCCGCTGCGCCTGCCGCGCACCAGCTGGACATGTTGTGCGAGTTGAACGTGGTGGAGCAGGTGGTCAACCTGTGCCAGAGCACCGTGATGAAAGACGCCTGGACGCGCGACCAGGAATTGATGGTGTACGGCTGGATTTACGGCCTGAACGACGGCCTGCTGCAAGACTTGGGGCTAAACGTGCAGGGCCAGGCAGCACTGGAGCCGCTGCGAGAGGCGGCAGTGGAGCAGGTTTTTGGTAAAAACAGGCTACAGCCCTTTTAAATACTGCGCAAGCAGCTATCAACTCAATAGCAATATGTTTCCCCAACGCCTTGATTCTCCCCTGGCCTACGACATTGCCAAGGCCATGATGGACGGTTTTAACCGCCACTACCGGTTGTTTCGCACCGAATCGGCCCGCGCCAAGCATCGATTTGAAACGGCCGACTGGCATGGCCAGCAGCGGGCGCAGCGCGAGCGGATTGAGTTTTACGACCTGCGGGTGCTGGAATGCACCCAGCGGCTCGAAAAAGAATTCAAGGCCGGTGCACAGGCCATGGACGTGTGGCAGCAAGTCAAGCTGCACTACATCGGCCTGCTGGTCGACCACCGCCAGCCCGAGCTGGCCGAGACGTTTTTCAATTCGGTCACCACCAAAATCCTGCACCGCACGCACTTTCACAACGACTTTATTTTTGTGCGGCCCGCCGTCAGCACCGAGTACATCGAGAACGACGAGCCCCAAGCCAAGCCCACCTACCGCGCTTGGTACCCCACGCGTGAAACGTTGGGTGACAGCATTGCGCAGGTGATTGCCAGCTTTGAATTGCAACGTGAATTTGAAGACCTGCCGCGCGATTGCGCCCAGGTGCTGCAAGCCTTCAGTGGCCGCATGGCGCAGGCCACTCTGCGCGCCAATTTTCAGATTCAGGTGCTCTCCAGCCTGTTCTACCGCAACAAGGGTGCCTACGTCGTGGGCAAAATCATCAACGGCTTTAGCGAGGTGCCGTTTGCCTTGCCGATACTGCACGCACGCTCTTCTGAAGGCGGACAAAGCAAACTGCACATTGATGCCTGTCTGTTTGGCGAAGACGACCTGCAGATGCTCTTCAGCTTTGCGCGGGCCTACTTCATGGTCGACATGGAAGTACCCAGTGCTTACGTGCAGTTTTTGCGCAGCTTGATGCCCCGCAAACCGCGCGCCGAGATCTACAACGCCCTGGGGCTGGCCAAGCAGGGGAAAACGCTTTTCTACCGCGACTTTTTGTTTCACCTGCGCCATTCGACTGACAAATTTCGCATCGCGCCCGGCATCAAGGGCATGGTCATGCTGGTGTTTGATCTGCCCAGTTTTCCCTATGTGTTCAAGCTCATCAAAGACTATTACCCACCGCAAAAAGACACCACGCGCGAGCAGATCAAAGGCAAGTACCAGTTAGTCAAACAACACGACCGCGTGGGCCGCATGGCCGACACACTGGAGTACAGCGAAGTGGCGTTTGCCCGCACCCGGTTTGACGACGAGCTGATTGCCGAGATTGAAAAATTCGCCCCCAGCCAGCTGGAAATTTCAGACCGCGACGGCGATGGGCAGGTGGAAGTCATCATCAAACACCTGTACATCGAGCGGCGCATGATTCCGCTGAACATTTACCTGCAAGAGGCGTTTGACGCGGGCGGTGCGAACCCGGCGGACACCACCGACAAAGCAGACAAAGCCCGCGTGCAGATCGAGCGCGGCGTCATCGAATACGGCAACGCCATCAAAGACCTGGTAGCCGCCAACATCTTCCCCGGCGACATGCTGTGGAAAAACTTTGGCGTCACGCGCAACGGCAAGGTGGTGTTCTACGACTACGACGAAATCGAATACATCACTGACTGCAAATTTCGCAAGGTACCGGAACCGCGCCACGAAGAAGACGAGATGAGCGGTGAAGTCTGGTACAGCGTGGGCCCCAAAGACGTGTTCCCGGAAACCTTTGGCCCGTTTTTGCTGGGCAACGACGCGGTGCGCAGCGTGTTCATGCAGCACCATGGCGACTTGCTGGACGCTGCCTTCTGGCAGGCGCACAAGGAGCGCATTGCGGCGGGGCATGTGCACGATGTGTTTCCTTATGAGGCAAACAAGCGGTTTGCCCAAGTAGATACTGCTCAAGCAGCTATCGATTCAGGAGTTTAAATAATGGCCAATCCAGTACTTGGACAAAAGTTCTCGCCCGAGGAATATCTGGTGTGGGAAGAGTTGCAACCCACCAGGCATGAGTATGTGGATGGCGAGGTGTTTGATCTGCACCGCGACACCGAGGGCATGGCCGGGGCGAAGGAGCAGCATGTCACCGTCAGCGGCAATGCCTACATGGCTCTGCGTCAGCACCTGGCGGGCACACCATGCCGCAGCTTCATGGCTGAGATGAAGCTGGAAGTCCAAGCCGTCAACAGTTTTCACTACCCAGACGTGATGGTCACGTGCAGCGAAGCCGACAAAGCCGACAAACTCATCAAGCGCGAACCTACGCTCATCATCGAAGTGCTGTCCCCCTCCACTGCAGCCTACGACCGGGGTGACAAGTTCGAGGCGTACCGCATGCTGCCCAGTCTGGCCGAGTACGTGCTCATCGACACCGACAAACGCACGGCCGAGGTTTACCGCAAAGGCGCTGATGGCCTGTGGGTGCTACACCCGTTTGGCAAGGGGCAGGACGTGCGCTGGGCCAGCGTGGATCTGACTGTTACTGCAGCGGTTTTATTTGCCGAAATTGACGATTGAAACGGCAAAAACCATGCGCGAATTCTGGGAACTGGCCAGCTACATCGTCACCGCACTGGCGTTGCCGTTTGCCGTGGGCTTTTTCATCTGGGAGCAGCGCAAAGAGCGCGACAACGAAGAAGAAGCCGCCTACCAGCTGCTTAGCGACGCGTACAACGATTTTTTAGTTGTGGTGCTGGACAACGCCGATTTGCGCCTGCGCACCAACGAACGGTTGGACAACCCCACACCGGAGCAAAACGAGCGCGTGCTGGTGATCTACGACATGTTGATTTCGCTGTTCGAACGTGCGTTCATCGTGGCCTGGGACGAACACATGACCGAGGTGGAACGTCGCCGCTGGAACAGCTGGGACGACTTCATGCGTGAGTGGTGCCGCCGCGAACGCTTTGCCAATGCTTTGCCGCTGCTGCTGCGGGGGGAAGACCCGCAGTTTCAGCGATACATCTTGCGCATCACGCAAGAAGAGCGCGGCAGTTTGATTGAGTTGGCTTGATGAAGTCGTACGCGAGCTCGTGCCTTACCCCTTACCCTCCCGGGGGAAACAGATCAGACCCCTTCCCCCATTGGGAGAAGGCGGGGATGGGGGCCTGCGCGTGATGACGCAAATTTGCAGTGTGACGCTCGTGCCCCCATCCCAACCTTCCCCCGGGAGGGTAAGGAGCTAAGCCACGCTTCAAGCAAGTCCTGACAATTTCTCAACCCCACTCCAAACCCAAGGAGCCTTTATGTCCACAGACCCCATCGTCATCGTCAGCGCCGCCCGCACCCCCATGGGCGCGTTCCAGGGCGATTTCGCCACCCTGGCCGCCCATGACTTGGGCGGTGCCGCCATCAAGGCCGCCATGGAGCGCTCCGGCATCTCCGGCGACCTGGTCACCGAAGTGCTCTTCGGCAACTGCCTGATGGCGGGCCAAGGCCAGGCCCCGGCGCGTCAGGCGGCTTTCAAAGGCGGCCTGCCCAAGAGCGCGGGCGCAGTGACCCTTTCAAAAATGTGCGGCTCGGGCATGAAAGCCGCCATGTTTGCGCATGACATGTTGTTGGCGGGCAGCCACGATGTAATCGTGGCCGGTGGCATGGAGAGCATGACTGGCGCACCGCACCTGCTGCTCAAGGGCCGCAGTGGCATTCGCATCGGGCATGACCGGGTGATGGATCACATGATGCTGGACGGCCTGGAAGACGCTTACGAGCCCGGCCGCGCTATGGGCACCTTTGGCGAAGATTGCGCGGCCAAATACAACTTCACCCGCGAGGCACAAGATGCATTCGCCATAGCCAGCGTAGAACGTGCGCAGGCAGCTACTAAATCAGGAGCATTCAAAGCGGAAATCACGCCGGTCACCGTCAAAGGCCGCGCGGGCGAGGTGGTGGTGGAGATTGACGAAGGCCCGGCCAAGGCCCGGCTGGACAAGATTGCCACGCTGAAACCCGCCTTCAAGAAAGACGGCACGATCACGGCCGCCAGCAGCTCCAGCATCAACGATGGTGCAGCCGCGCTCGTGATGATGCGCGAGTCCACCGCCGCCAAGCTCGGTTGCCAGCCGCTGGCCCGCCTCGTGGCCCACGCCATGCATGCGCAAGAACCCAACTGGTTCACCACCGCGCCCGTGGGTGCCACACAAAAGGCGCTGACCAAGGCGGGCTGGGCGGTGAAAGACGTGGATTTGTGGGAGGTTAATGAGGCTTTTGCCGTGGTGCCCATGGCGTTGATGGCCGAGCTGAAGGTGGCCCACGAGATCGTCAATGTCAACGGCGGTGCCTGCGCCCTGGGTCATCCGATTGGGGCCAGCGGCGCGCGCATCATGGTCACCTTGATGCATGCCTTGAAAGCGCGTGGCTTGAAAAAGGGGCTGGCCACGCTGTGCATTGGAGGCGGCGAGGGCACTGCCGTGGCGCTAGAAATGCTATGAATTATGTAGCTGCTTGAGCAATACTCAAAAGGGCTTGAGCCGACTTTGACCATCATTAAACGAGATTTGCATGATCCTCACCCCTGACCAGGAAATGATCCGCGACGCGGTGCGCGCCTTTGCTCAGGAGCAGTTGTGGCCACACGCTGCCCGTTGGGACAAGGAGCACCACTTTCCGGTTGATGCCCACAAGGGCCTGGCCGCGCTGGGTGCTTACGGCATCTGCGTGCCCGAAGAATACGGTGGGGCCAACCTGGATTACGTGTCCCTGGCCCTGGTGCTGGAAGAAATTGCCGCAGGCGATGGCGGCACCAGCACCGCAATTAGCGTGACCAACTGCCCGGTGAACGCCATCTTGTTGCGCTACGGAACGCAGGCGCAGAAGCAGCAATGGCTTGCGCCGCTGGCGCGTGGCGACATGCTGGGCGCGTTTTGTTTGACCGAGCCGCATGCGGGCAGCGATGCGTCGAGCCTTCGGACAACCGCTACGCGGGTGTCCGTTCCTGATGCGGGAACGATGGCCGTGCTGGACAAAGACGGCTACCTCATCAACGGCGTCAAGCAGTTCATCACCAGCGGTAAAAACGGCCAAGTCGCCATTGTCATTGCCGTCACCGACAAAGCCGCAGGCAAAAAAGGCATGAGCGCGTTCATCGTGCCCACCGCCACGCCCGGCTACCAGGTGGCCCGGCTGGAAGACAAGCTGGGCCAGCACAGCAGCGACACCGCGCAGATCAACCTTGACGATTGCCGCATTCCTGTGGAGTACCGCATCGGCGAGGAAGGCGAGGGCTACAAAATTGCGCTGAGCGCGCTGGAAGGCGGTCGTATCGGCATCGCCGCCCAGGCCGTTGGCATGGCCCGCAGCGCATTTGACGTGGCGCTGGCCTACGCCAAAGACCGCCAGAGCTTTGGCATAGCCATCATCAACCACCAGGCGGTCGGCTTCCGGCTTGCTGAAGCAGCTACGAAATTAGAAGCAGCCCGCCAACTCATCTGGCACGCCGCCAGCCTGCGCGACGCGGGCCGCCCTTGCCTGAAAGAAGCTGCCATGGCCAAACTGTTTGCCAGCGAAGTGGCTGAAGAGGTGTGCAGCATGGCTATCCAGACGCTGGGTGGGTACGGCTACGTGAGCGATTTCCCGGTGGAGCGCATATACCGCGATGTGCGGGTGTGCCAGATTTATGAAGGCACGTCGGATGTGCAAAAGATTTTGATTCAGCGGGCTTTGGTGTGAGCTATTATTTTGATAGCTTCTTGAGCAATGAATACTTGGGCGCACAGCCGTTTTGTCTTAAACGGTGGCAAGCAAAAAAATGGGGTCGGATCCCGACTCGGTACGCGATCTCTCCGAAGCGCCGCAGTACACCTACGAAATCGGGCTCTCACCTCATTTTTAGGTTCCAGCGCGCGAAGCCCTCGCATGCAAAGTTGTGCAGTCTCCGGATAGTGCGCAATGGGGGTCAGAGCAAAATTTCGTATCTGCCCCGCGGGCGCCGATCAGACTGAGCACCAAATTTTGATCTGACCCTCATTGCCCGTCGCGCTTGCTCATCCCGACCCAACACACGCCCATGTTCAACCAAACCATCCGGGGCATGTATTGCCTGCGCTGCGGTAGCCGCAAAGTGGTACGCGGCACGCTGGGCGAATCAGCCCGGTTTTACCCCTTGCGCAGCGCCTTGCGCTCGCTCATGGGCAAACCGGTGTTCCTGCAGAACCCGCATGCCCATGCCTGCATGGACTGTGGCCTGACCTGGAACGAAGTAGACCCGACAGAGTTACGAAAAAACCTGCGCGATTACGGGCTGACCAAGCACAGTATGGCTGTGATGCAAGCCGTGCAAAGCAACCGTATTGACGTGACTTTGTGACTTTACCCACCAGAAAAGAAAGACGCACCCATGACCCCGCCACTGACCACCAGCCTGGCTGTTGGCCAAACCCAGCCGCTGCTCATTGAGCAAACCATCGGCAGCTTTTTTGACGGCATGGTGGCCCAGCGCCCCGAGCATCTAGCTGTCATCAGCGCCCACCAAAAGCAGCGCCACACCTACCGCGAACTGCAAACCCTGGCCAATCAGCTGGCCAGTGGACTGCTGAACCTCGGCCTGGCAACCGGTGACCGGGTGGGCATCTGGTCGCACAACAACGCGCAGTGGTTGCTGTTGCAAATTGCCACCGCCAAAGTGGGCCTGATCCTGGTCAACATCAACCCCGCCTATCGCAGCAGCGAACTTGAATATGCGCTGAACAAAGTCGGCTGCAAAGCGCTGGTGACGATGGCGCGTTTCAAGACCAGCAACTACTTGGGGATCTTGCGTGAACTGGGGCCCGCCAAGCTGCCGCACTTGACCCACACGGTATGGATTGACGAAGCAGGGCAGGGTGCCACGCACGATGAAGGTGAGCCCGGCATGCTGCGTTTCTCTCAGCTCCTGGCCAGCGGGCAAGCCGACGACCCGCGCGTTGCGGCAATCGGCGCCACCCTCAAAAACACCGACCCCATCAACATCCAGTTCACCAGCGGCACCACCGGCTTTCCCAAATGTGCCACGCTGACCCACCGCAACATCCTGAACAACGGTTTTTTCGTGGGTGAATGCATGAAGCTCACACCCGCTGACCGGCTGTGCGTGCCGGTGCCGCTGTACCACTGCTTTGGCATGGTGATGGGCAACCTGGGCTGCATCACCCACGGAGCCACCGTGGTCTACCCCAACGACGGATTTGACGCGCTCACCGTGCTGCAAACCGTGCAGGACGAACGCTGCACCGCCTTGTACGGCGTGCCCACCATGTTTATTGCGCAACTCGATCACCCGCGCTTTGCAGAATTTGATTTGTCGTCCCTGCGCACCGGCTGCATGGCCGGCTCGCCGTGTCCCATCGAGGTGATGAAGCGGGTGGTGGCCGACATGCACATGACCGACATCACCATTGCCTACGGCATGACCGAGACCAGCCCGGTCAGCTGCCAGAGCAGCATTGACACGCCGCTAGCAAAACGCGTGTCCACCGTGGGCCAGGTGCAGCCGCATTTGAAAGTGAAAGTGATTGATCCGGGCACCGGCGTCACCCTACCGGTGGGCCAGTCGGGCGAGCTGTGTACCAAGGGCTACAGCGTGATGCATGGCTACTGGGACGACGAAGCCAAAACCCGCGAAGCGATTGACGCCGATGGCTGGATGCACACAGGCGACCTGGCCACCCTGGACGAAGAAGGCTACGTGAACATTGTGGGGCGTATCAAAGACCTGGTGATTCGGGGTGGCGAGAACGTTTACCCCCGCGAGGTGGAAGAATTTTTATACCGACACCCCAAGGTACAGGATGTACAGGTGGTGGGCGTGCCCGACAAGAAATACGGCGAAGAGCTGTGCGCCTGGGTCATCACCAAGCCGGGGCAGACCGCCACAGAAGACGAAATTCGCAGCTTTTGCATCGGGCAGATTGCCCACTACAAAGTGCCGCGGTACATCCGTTTTGTGGAGGCGTTCCCGATGACCATTACGGGCAAGATTCAGAAGTTCAAGATTCGGGAAGTGATGAAGGATGAGTTGAAATTGGCGGAAGACAAGACGGCTTGAGCGTCACAGACATGTTGGAGGAAATACTACGAAATCCGCGCGTCCAGGCGACGATTCCTGGCCTGTCGATTGCCACGCTAAAGTCTGGAGAATTTGCTTGCGCGTATGCAATCGGGACACGTAGTGCCCACGACAGTACCGCGGTAGACACCCACACCGTTTTTGAGGCGGCCTCACTGACCAAGCCACTTGTTTCGTTTATTGCCCTGCAATTGGCCGAAGAGGGTTTGCTTGACCTGAACCAGCCGCTACATGAAATATGCGGGGATTACGTGACCGGCGATGTCCGCGCCAAAGCGATCACGACCACTCACGTGCTGACACATACAAGTGGCCTGCCTAACATCGTGGGGCCCCAGACACCGCTGAAAACTTACTTTGCGCCCGGAGAGCGGTACAACTACGGCAGCAGCGCGTTCGGTTGGCTGCAGCGTGCAATCGAACGGTTGTCTGCAAGTTCATTAGAAGAGCTTGCCAGAATCCGTGTCTTCCAGGCCTTCGGCATGGCTGACTCCAGTCTTGAATGGCAGGAGCGTTTCGAGTCCAACCACGCGCAGGGACAGGAAATGGACGGCCGCCTTGTATCCAAGCGCCGGGTGGCAAGTGCCGCTGCATCCTGGTCGCTTGTGACGACTGCGACAGACTATGCCCACTTCTTGCAGGCTGTACTGCGCGCAGAAGGCCTGTCGTCGGATATGCATGCCCGCTGGTTGACTCCTGCGGTGACAACACGTGTGGGTGTCGATGATGTTTTGAATCAGAACGCTGCAGAGGACAAAGAGGTCGCCTGGGGGCTTGGGTGGGGGTTGGAGCCTTCGCAGAATTGTTTTTTTCATTGGGGTAACAACCCCGGATTCCGCGCTTTTGTGATGGGCAATGTCCAAACACAAAATGCTGTGGTGTGGTTTGCGAACTCGGCGCGAGGATTGCGGCTGGCGCGATACGTCCTGCCTGAAGTGTTGCCTGGACGGCATGGTTCCTTGGATTGGCTTCAAATCGGAGCCACACTTGAAGACTGATGACGTGCAATTTTTCACGAGCGCTGCAGTTCGCTTACAGCAAGCATCCCCAGTCGGTATTTGTACATCGCTGTGACGTGAGCTAGACTTCGAACAGGATTGACGTTTACGTAAACGTCAACTAAAACTCAATTGAACTGAACTGCAGGTCATACACATGCGCGTTCTAGAAACCAAACTCAACCCCCGCTCCGCCGACTTCCAGGCCAATGTCGCGGCTATGCGCGCCGTGGTTGACGACCTCAAGCTGCAAGTAAACCGCGCCAGCGAAGGCGGTGGTGAGGCGGCGCGGGCCAAGCACACGGCGCGGGGCAAATTGCTGCCGCGCGAGCGGGTACAAATGTTGCTGGATCCGGGCACGCCGTTTTTAGAGCTATCGCCCATGGCCGCGCACGGCCTGTACGGCGGTGATGCGCCTTGCGCGGGTGTGATCGCGGGCATTGGCCGCGTGAGCGGGGTGGACTGCATGGTGGTGTGCAACGACGCCACCGTCAAAGGCGGCACCTACTTTCCGCTCACCGTGAAAAAGCATTTGCGCGCGCAGGAGGTGGCGCAGCAGAACAACCTGCCCTGTATTTATCTGGTGGACAGCGGCGGTGCCAACCTGCCGAACCAGGACGAGGTTTTTCCCGACCGCGACCACTTTGGCCGTATCTTTTTCAACCAGGCCAACATGAGCGCGCAAGGCATTGCGCAGATTGCGGTGGTCATGGGTAGTTGCACCGCAGGTGGTGCGTATGTGCCCGCGATGAGCGATGAAACCATCATCGTGGCCAACCAGGGCACCATCTTTCTTGGCGGGCCGCCGCTGGTGAAAGCGGCTACGGGCGAAGTGGTTACCTCAGAAGACCTGGGTGGTGGCGACGTGCACACCCGTCTGTCAGGCGTGGCCGACCACCTGGCGCAAAACGACCTCCATGCACTGGCTCTGGCGCGGCAAGCGGTGGCCAATTTGAATCGAAATAAGCCTCCAACCCAGGATTTAACTGCTCAAGCAGCTCCTGAATATGTAGCAGAAGAGTTGTACGGCGTGATTCCAGTGGACACGCGCAAACCGTTTGACGTGCGCGAAATCATTGCCCGCATCGTTGACGGCAGCGAATTCGACGAGTTCAAGGCACGCTTTGGTGCCACCCTGGTGTGCGGCTTTGCGCACATCGAAGGCATGCCGGTGGGCATCGTGGCCAACAACGGCATTCTGTTTTCCGAAAGCGCCGTGAAGGGCGCGCACTTCATCGAGTTGTGCTGCGCCCGCAAAATTCCACTGGTGTTTTTGCAGAACATCACGGGCTTCATGGTGGGCCGCAAGTACGAAAACGAAGGCATTGCCCGGCACGGTGCCAAGATGGTCACCGCCGTGGCCTGCGCCCAGGTACCCAAGTTCACCGTCATCATTGGCGGCAGCTTTGGCGCGGGCAATTACGGCATGTGTGGCCGCGCCTACAGCCCGCGCTTTTTATGGATGTGGCCCAACGCACGCATCAGCGTGATGGGCGGCGAGCAGGCCGCCAGCGTGCTGGCCACCATCAAACGTGATGGCATTGAAGGCAAGGGTGGGCGGTGGACGGCTGCGGAAGAAGAATCCTTCAAAGCCCCGATTCGCAATCAATACGAAGTGCAAGGCCACCCCTACTACGCCACTGCCAGGCTGTGGGATGACGGCGTGATTGACCCCGCCGACACGCGGCGGGTGCTGGCGCTGGGCTTGTCGGCTGCACGTAATGCGCCGATCGCGGAAACAAAGTTTGGCGTGTTCCGGATGTGATGTGTAGCCACAAGGTGCGTTTATGAAGCGTTGGATCGCGGCTTTTCTGCTTTTGGTCGTTGGTGTTGTAACGCTGGCGCAGGAGGCCCAGCCACCTGCGCCCGAGCAACTATCGCTGGACATTCGTGAAGCCATCGTTCGCGTGCCGGCCACGGTGAAGGACGCGTTCAACAAAGAAATCGCTGGCGACCTGTTGGTCACCACCTTCCGCCCGCAGGGCACAGGTCCCTTCCCGCTGGTGGTCATGAACCACGGCCGTAGAAGTGACACCCGGGCACAAGACGCACGACCGAGATTTGAAGGTATTGCCCGCTTCTTTGTCCGCAAAGGCTTTGCAGTAGCCGTGCCTCAACGCCTGGGTTATGGCGTATCGGCTAGCGCAGGAGACCCTGAAGACAGCATGGGCTGCGACAAGCCGCGCTACCAGCCGGCGGGCGAGGCCGCTGCAGCCCAGGTGCTGGCCGTGCTGGCCCACATGCGCCAGCAGCCTGATATCGACCCAAAACGCTTGGTCATCATGGGTCAGTCCCTGGGCGGTTTTACCAGCGTGGCCGCCAACGCCGCCAAACCCGAAGGCCTGGTCGCCGCCATCAATTTCGCGGGTGGTCATGGCGGCAACCCCGAGCTGCGCCCCGGCAACCCTTGCCAGGCCTACCTGCTGGAAAACACCTTTGGCACCTGGGGCAAAACAGCGGCTGCGCCCATGCTGTGGATCTACACCGAAAACGACAAATACTTCAGCCCAAAAAACAGCCGGGCCTGGTTTGAAGCGTTCACAAAAGCCGGTGGTAATGCGGAGTACAAACTGTTGCCCCCGTTTGGCGACGACGGCCACACCTTGCTGGGCCGGGCCAGCGACATCTGGCAACCCATCGTGGACGAGTTTCTGGCGCGGCACGGATTCATCACCCCAGGTGCGATGGTCAAGCCCGCCGTCACGGGCCCCGGCAAAGCCTTGGACGCGTCCACCGTACCACTGATTTCCGCCAAAACCCGCGATGAAACGTACGCCAAATACCTGGCCGCAAAACCACCCAAAGCCGCAGCGATTGGCCCCGGCGGGCGCCTGGGTTACGCCACTGGCGACGACGCCCTGTCCAACGCCCTTGGCTTTTGCCAGCGCCGCACAGGCCAGGCCTGCAAGCTGTACGCGGTGGACGACGATGTGGTGTGGGTACCTTGATTGGATGGGTGTGGATAATTTTATCGATCAATACACACAAAGGATTTGTGATGCGCACCAACATCGTGATTGACGACGATTTGATGGCCAAGGCCATGCAAGCAGGCCAATACACCACCAAGAAAGACGCGGAAGAGGCGGGGTTGAAACTCTTGACGCGCCAGGCGGCTTACCGTGAGATTCTCAAGTTGCGCGGCAAGCTCAAATGGGAAGGTGACGAAAGCATTGACTGGACACAGGTCGTTGATGCCCCGTCGCAAAAGGACGTAGCCGTATCAGCAAAAAAAGCCGCACAAGCGACGCATTCC
>JAYUXO010000068.1:0-5216 GCA_043753505.1 Comamonadaceae bacterium | reverse complement strand
TATGCGTTGACCGACAGCCTGTCAGTGCGGGCTGAGGCCGAGCGATACCGCATCAAGGACGGGGTGGGCAATCGCGGCCATATTGACCTGCTGTCTGTGGGTTTGGTGTACCGGTTTGGCGCTACGTCAACGGCAGCGCCGGTGGCCTACATGCCGGCCCCGGTTGTCATGCCGGCCCCGGTTGTCATGGCGGCTACCCCAGCGCCTGCGCCAGCCCCCGTGGCGCAGCCTGCGCCTCCACCTGCCCCGCCATCAGTGCCAGCCCCCGCGCCCGCAGCGCCTCTGCGGGTCAGCCTGTCGGCGGACTCGTTGTTCGACTTTGACAAAGCCACCGTCAAGCCCCAGGGCCGTGTGGCGCTGGACAAGCTGGCAGCCGACCTGCGTGGCGCGCAGTACGACGCCATTCGTGTCACGGGCCACACCGACCGTATTGGCTCCAACGCCTACAACCTTGCGCTGTCGTCCCGCCGCGCCGATGCCGTCAGCGCCTACCTGGTGCAGTCAGCCAACATCCCACCCGGCAAGATCACGTCGCGGGGCGTCAACGGTGCCAATCCGGTCACCCAGCCGGGCGACTGCAAGGGCAACAGGCCCACCCCGACCCTGATTGCCTGCTTGCAGCCAGACCGCCGCGTGGAAGTGGAAGTGACGGGTTCGCGCTAGAAGCACCAAAGGGACCTCTGCCTTACCCATCGTGGGTGCGCAGCGGCTGGTTTGAGCGGGTGTGCAACGAGGAATACACCCGCTTTTCTCTGGAGACGCTTGTTCGCACAGTCTTTGCAATGAGTTCCCGCATGCGCGGGGGCGATGGAGTCGCCATCGCTGACTGCTTTTCCTGCGGCTTGCGCGCGCTTGGGAACCTCTGCACAACTCATCTCGAGTTCGGGGCGACTGGTTTGGGATCGGCTGCAACGCGGCTCATTTGAAGCATTTCTTGCCATTAGCACGGCTATTGGCAAGAAATTTAAAGAAGCTGTTCGCCCAAATCCAGTCGATTCCGCGCCACGAGGGGTTATGCAGAGGTTCCCTTTATCCCGCCTTGTCAACGCTACGCCACGGCGTGTACAGTGCCCGCATGAAAAAACAAACACCCCCCAAGCCTGCCAAGCCCCCCCGAACCACAACCAAAAAAAGCCTGCACATAGCCGTCGTCGGCGCTGGCATGGCGGGCATTGCGTGCGCGCGCACCCTGATGCAAGCTGGCCATCGGGTAATGGTGTTTGAAAAGAGCAAAGGGTTGGGTGGGCGCATGTCTACCTGCAGCACGCCGTTTGGCGGCTTTGACCATGGTGCACAGTACTTCACCGTGCGTGATGCCCGTTTTGCCAAAGCGTTGGAAACCGCGCCCGGTCTGGTCAAGCCCTGGAGCGCCAACAGCGTGCGCGTGCTGGACGACCGCGGTCGCGTGGTCAGCGCTGGCTTGCCAGCCCGCGAGCCGCATTTTGTGGCGACACCGGGCATGAATTCTTTGGTCCGCCATTGGGCGCAGCCGCTGGTGCTTGCCAACGCCGTTCACTTACAAACCCAGGTCAGCATGATCGAGCGGGACGCGCTCAACCCCGCTTGCTGGCAACTGCGCACGGTAGGAAACGACGACGAGCGCCATGTCTACCCCGGTTTTGACGCGGTTATGCTGGCAATACCGCATGTGCAGGCACTTGATCTGCTACAAAAATTCCAACTGGAAAGCCAGGGTCCCAGCGCCGCAGTAACCGATTTCATTGACAGCATGGCCCCCGTACAGGTAGCGCCCTGTTGGACCGCCATGCTCGCTTTTCCGCAAGCTTTACAGCCCAGCATGAGCCACCTGGGCCCGCAATGGAACGCGGCGCGCAGCACCCACCACCGCATTGCCTGGGTGGCCCGCGAATCGTCCAAGCCCGGACGCGTGGCCATCGAACGCTGGACCGTGCAGGCCAGCGCCGAATGGTCCAAAGAGCACCTGGAAGACGACGCCCCGCGCGTGCTGGCGAAGCTTCAGCGCGCGTTTGCCGAGCTCACCGGCATTCGCGCTGAGCCCGCGCATGCCGAGGCGCACCGCTGGCGCTACGCCAAAACCGAGCAATCCATGGACACCAGCCACTTGTGGTCAGCCCACGAAGGGCTGGGTGTGTGCGGCGACTGGTGTCTGGGGCACCGGGTGGAAAACGCGTTTGTCAGTGGGCTGGAGTTGGCGCTGGCGGTGCATGGATAACGGGATGGCGCGACGACTTGGCCTTCGGCTTCAATGACAGATGACTGAAGGTATGAAACATTTAATCAGGGCTAAACGTCATCTTTCATCGCCGCTCCAGGCGCAGTCACCTTGTCATCAAGCATGTACACCGGCCGGTTTGCCCCTTCTCCCACAGGCCCGCTGCACGCCGGCTCGCTGGTTGCCGCGCTGACCAGCTGGCTCGACGCACGGGCGCATGGGGGGCGCTGGCTGGTGCGCATCGAAGACGTGGACACGCCGCGCTGCGTGTCGGGTGCGGCGCAGCACATCCTGAGTCAGTTGGCTGCTTATGGACTGGTGCCCGATGAGCCACCGTTGTTTCAGTCCACACGTGATGTGGCTTATCAGGTATCGCTGGATGAACTGCTGGCATGTGGTCAGGCTTATCCATGTGCTTGCTCACGCAGCGACATTGAGCAGGCGCTGGTGCAAGGTGGTGCCGCACGAAGTCGGCACGAAGAGCTGATTTACCCCGGTACTTGCCGCGCAGGGTTGCAGGGACGGGTCGCACGTGCCATTCGGCTCCACACGTCCATTTTCAAGCCAAAACAGCCCCCAGCCTTTTTAGATACTGCTCAAGCAGCTATGAATTCAGGAGTGGATACAACCGTTACCTGGTACGACAGGCGGCTGGGAAAACAGCAGCAAGACGTTGCGCAAGCGCCAGGCGACTTTGTGCTCAAACGCGCAGACGGCCTGTGGGCGTATCAATTAGCGGTGGTGGTGGACGATGCAGCACAAGGCGTCACCCACGTCGTGCGCGGTCAAGACCTGGCCGACAACACAGCACGCCAAATCTGGCTGCAGCGTTGCCTGGGCCTGCCTACACCGCAATATTTGCACACGCCGCTGGTACTGGGCTCAGATGGTCACAAACTATCAAAGCAAAACAGCGCGAAGGCTTTGAGCACGGATGACTTGTTGCAAACTCTGAACGACGCCGCACACGTGTTGGGCTTGTATATCGAAGCCTCAACATGGGTGGATTGGCACGCACAAGCAGTGCGACAATGGAATGCACGATTTGTAACACTCTAGGCAACGTTGTTTGCGAACCGCGCTGCTTTTCTTGGCGCATCCCCTAGGCTCACGCACCCATCACCCACTTATTTTTGCAGTTGCTGTGCCACTTGACCCGCCATGCAGGCCTGCGCCTGATGCCCGCCAAGTTCATGAAAGCCAACAAAATTCACCCCACGGCGGCAGTCAGCTCGCCGATGAAACTGGTCAAGCCATCTGGCTCTAGCGGCTCGTCGATGTTGTCTACCCATCCCGACCCTGCCGAACGGGCCAAAGCTGTGGACATGGCCGCCAGCAAATAGTCCCGGCAAACAATCCCAGCTAGTGGTCCCAGCGAAATGTGCTGCCCATAGCAGGCCGTAACATGGCCTGATGATTCACGACATCCATCCAGAGACGAATTCCGGCAGCCAGCCACCACCGGGTGCCTTTCATCTCCGTACCATCCGCAGCTATGTGCTGCGGGCTGGGCGCACCACAACGGGGCAAGTCCGCGCATTTCAAACGCAGGGGCCTACTTATTTAAAACCGTTTCAGGACACGCCAATCGATCTGCCACTGGCCTTTGGCCGTAGCGCCCCAACGGTGTTGGAAATTGGTTTTGGCATGGGTGACGCCACAGCAAAAATTGCGCAAACGCTGCCGGAAATCAATTTTTTATGCTGCGAAGTGCACCAGCCTGGCGTTGGCGCACTGCTCAAGCAAATCGGTGAGAAGGGCATTACCAACATCCGCATCGTGCAGCACGATGCGGTGCAGGTGCTGACCCATATGCTGGCACCAGATCAATTGGCAGGCATTCACATTTTTTTCCCTGACCCGTGGCACAAAGCGCGGCATCACAAGCGCCGCTTGATTCAGCCACCCCTGGTGGCCCAATTGGTGACACGCCTGGCACCCGGTGGCTACCTGCATTGCGCCACCGATTGGCAACCCTATGCAGAGCAAATTCTGCAAGTGCTTTCCAGTCAGCCGAAACTGACCAACACCGCTACAACGCCTGACGGTTTTGCCACCAAGCCGACTTACCGGCCCTTGACCAAATTTGAAAACCGCGGCATCAAATTGGGACATGGTGTGTGGGACCTGGTTTTTGTACGCGCGGCCACAGAGCCCTTCAGCGTACACCCCACTACCGAGTAACCCGCATGCCGCAATCCCCTGTTGCAACCCCGCAAGCATGGGAGTAACGTAGGCGGCATCAATTTTGCATAATATTTTTCGTTTACTTACAAATATGGAGCTCTCATATGACTAACCGCCGCAATGCCTTGCTCCGCACTCGTCGTACCTTGCTGGGCACCGTCGCTGTTGGCCTGTTTGGCCCCAGCTTCTTGGTGCCTGCATGGAGCCAGACCAAACCTGTTGCGGGCGGAGCGAGAAAAATTGTGGTCGGTCAGTCGGTCCCGCTAACAGGTGCCGCCAGTGAAATCGGACTGGCGTTTGCAGGCGGTGCCAAATTATTTTTTGATGCGCACAACGCCCGCAAAGACAACCCCGGCTTTACGTTTGACTTGAAGCAGCTGGACGACGGCTACGTGGCCAAACAAGCGGGTGACAACGCCAAAAAGATGCTTGCCGAGGGTGTAGACGTGCTGTTCGGTTTTGTGGGAACCGCGAGTAGCGAGGCGGCTGCGGGTGTGGCCAAAGCTGAAGGGGCCACACTGTTCGGGCCTTTTGCGGCGTCCGACACGCTGCGTGGGGCCGATTTCCCCAGCGTTTTCCATGTGCGTCCCAGCCTGGCCGATGAAGCCATGCGCATGGTGCGCCATACCTCTACGCTGGGCCAAAACCGCATTGCCGTGCTGGCCGAAGACGACGCTATGGGCCGCGCGGGCCTGGCCGCAGTCAACGCTGCGATTGCCGAGCTGAAGTTACCGCCCCTTGTGGCGCACGCCTTTGTGCCTGCCAACAGTGACAAGGTGGAGGCAGCCGTGGCCGAACTGGCCAAAGCACAGCCGCAGGCCATCATCCAGGTGGC
>JAYUXO010000067.1:0-5233 GCA_043753505.1 Comamonadaceae bacterium | reverse complement strand
CCAAATATGTGGTGGTCAGCGGCACTTACAACCTGGGTAGATCTCCCTGGGCCAGCGCCATCGGCCAGACCGGCCTGCTGGCCGACGCCAGCACGGCTTTCAACGACCAGTTCCTGATCTCCGTAGTCGATCTGGGTGCCAACGTGCTGTACGTAGACGCGGCGTTGCAGTTCAACCTGTTTGTGAATTCCCCGGCTTCCTATTCACTGACCAATGCCACCACCGTTGTGTGCACGTCAGTGGACGCCGGTGTGGGCATCGGCACCGGCGCAGGCCAGGTCAATTCCGCTCTGTGCAGCCCCAGCACGATTGGCGCAGGCGTCTCCTACAACAGCTACCTTTTCGCTGACCGCGTGTACCCCACTCCGCGCGGACACCAGTTGTTTGGCGACTACGCGGTCAACCGGATCAAGGCGCGGTGGTAGCACGTTCAGCGGCTTGCAGCGCGCAGCCCGAACCGAGCACAAAAAAAGCGCCCCGAGGGGCGCTTTTTTATGGTGAGGCGTGCCTGCCGCTTACTTCAACGCGTCAAACAACCCGCGCGCCTGTGCATGGCAAAACGGTGGCGCGTAGGCTCCGTGGTAGCTGCCATAGTAGGTCGCAAAGGCGGCTGACGTGGGGTCTGTAGGCGCTTTGCCAGCGATGCCGAAAGCCGCTTGTACCGCGGCATCCACATCGACTGAGGTCACGTTGGTCAGGCCGCGGCTGTCAAAGTCGGCTTTCATCGGTGCCTGGTGCACGGCGGGTGGCACGGTGGGGTCGCCTGCGCCGCCGCACAGCAGGGTGCGGGCTTTGGGGTTCCAGCCCAACAGGTCGTTCTTTTTGCCCGCCAGGAACAGTGGGTGGGTGACGCTTCGTGAAGCGGTGATGTAGTCGGCCTGGAACAGCGCATCGCGCGCCTGTTCGGGGGTGCCTCCGCCGGGCAACGCGCCGGTGGTGATCAGCGTGGTGGCGTTCAGCGTCGGGCTGGGCAGCAGATTTTCAATATTGGCTGCGTAGGGCGCTTTGAAAACCTGGTTCACGTTGCCATACAGGCCGCCGTAGATTTTCTGCCAGGACGTGATGATGAAAGGCACAAAGTACTGGTAACCGGCAATTACCACCGGCGACTGCAAGCTGCCCGACAGGTTGTAGGGGCCCGCGAGGTGAGCACCCGCCACCACGTTGATCTCGGTACCCAGGTCTTTTTCAATCGCGCGGTGTGCGGCCATGGACGAGTGCCCGCCTTGCGAGTAGCCCGTCAGCATGACCTTGCCCGACAGGGTGACGTTCTGCGCCGTGGCAGTGGCGCGCGCGGCGCGAATCGAGTCAATGATGGACGTGGCTTCCGAATCCGCGTGCAAGTAGGGGTGGAAGCTGTAGGTGGATTTGGCGTAGCCCAGGTAGTCGGTGGCCACCACCGCATAGCCCTGTGCGGCATACATGGCGGCCAGCAGGAAGGTTTCACCGTCTGCGGGGTTGGCCAGGGTGCGGGGTTTTTGCATGTCGGTGCCCTTGCCGTAAGCCACCAGCGGGAAGTTGCCCGTGCAACCGGCTGCGTTGCCACTTGGCACCAGCATCACGCCAGACGCGTTGGTGGGTTCGGCTTTTGCGCCCACGGTTTTGTAGTTCAGGGCCACCACGCGCACATCGCACTTGGCTTTGCCGCTGATGGGCTGCAGGCCTGCAGCGGCGGTGTTGGTATCGATCTGGGCCGCGGTCAGTATGGCGACGTTTTGTGATGCCTCCACCAGGGTGCCGCGCGGATCGGGCGTGGGTGCGGGGGTATCGTCGCCCCCGCAAGCGGCCAACAGCGTGGCCAGGGCGGTGGCGGTCAGGACAAAGCGGTGTTTCATGCAGGTCTCCGTTAAAAAACAGGTTTTAGAACGCTCGTGCGTTTTTCGGACTTGCATGCTAAGTCGGTAGTTGCTTGCGGCGTGAAGGGGTAAATACGGATTTGCGGCGGGGACAACCTCGTTTGAGGCGACCGCCTGGGAAAATAAGAGGCAAACAGGCTGTCAGCCCTTGTAGATGCTGCTCAAATAGCTATTAATTTTATAGCGGCTGGAATTGCTAATCAAGCGCCACCCATGCGTGCTGGTCGAGCGCCACCCACGCGTGCTGGTCGAGCGCCACCCACGCGTGCTAATCGCGCGCCACCCAATCAATCAGCGCATCAAACGCCGGTCGCGCCGCGCCCGCGTTCGGGTGGTTGGCAATGGCCACCAGCACATAGCGTTTGCCACTGGCCGCGTGCACATAACCCGCAATGGCGGCCACGTCTCGCAGGGTGCCGGTTTTCAGGTGGGCGGAGGTTTTGGCTTTGCTGCGTTTCATCGTGCCGTCCACACCGGTGACAGGCAACGAGCTCATCAGCTCGGGCATCACGCTGGAGCCCCAGACCGTTTGCAGCATGCGGCCCAGGGCCTGGGCGCTGATGCGCTCTTTGCGCGACAGGCCGCTGCCATTGTCAAACACCGGCGTGTCAGCGTCGCCAAACCGGCCTTGCCACCACTGGCGCATCCACACGCGGGAGGTGTCAAGCGAAGCTTGTGAGTTGCCCAGCAGACCCAGCGTTAAAAACAGCTGCTGAGCCATCACGTTGTTGCTGTATTTGTTGATGTCGCGCACGGCGTCCAGCAGCGGCGAAGAGCTGATTTCCAGCACCGGCTTCAAGGACAACGGCACGGTGCCCTCACGCACCACACCGGTCAATTTACCGCCCATTTCGCTCCACAAACCGGCTACCGCGCGCACCGCGTGACTGCGTGGCTCGGCGTATGCCACGGGCCAGGTGCGCTCGCCGCAGTTCGCGGGGTAGCTCCCCGCAAACCGCAGCCGGTTGGGGTCAGAAAAATCAGCTTTCAAAGCGGTGCGCCAGTCACCGCATTCAGCGCTGGACAAACCCACGCTGGCAGGCACTTGTACGCCTGACAGCGGCGGCTCTATCTGCACATAGGCCACGCCCGCCGGGCGATCGGGCACGAAGTTCACCACCAGGGCTTTGAAGTTCAATAGCAAAGCGTCGGGGCTGGCGTTGTAGGGGCGCAGCGGCTCGCCATCAAAGTCGGCCGGGTCGTTAAGGGCATCGGCGAACGCACTGCGGTCCAGCACGATGTCGCCCTTGACTTGGCCAATACCCAAGCCCTGCACCCGGCGCAGCAGCAACCACAGTCGTTCGACCACCAGCTTGGGGTCGCCCTGGCCCTTGATGTACAGGTTGCCATTCAACACACCATCTTTGATGATCCCGTCGGCGAAAACCGGCGTACGCCACGTAAAGGCCGGGCCGAGTTGGTCCAATGCGGCATAAGTAGTGACCAGTTTCATCACCGAGGCGGGGTTAACCGGAACCTGCGCGCGGTGGGCGATGCGTGGTGCATTAGCGCCATCAGCGTCTACCACCAGCACCGTCACCGCTTCGCGCGGCACCTTGGCGCGGGCCAGAGCGGCCTCAAATTCGGGTGGAAGGGTGGTTGTCGTTTGTGCCAGCACCCAGGCGTGGGCAAGTGCAAAGACAAACAAAATTGTCACTCGAATCGGGTTCTTCATGATGCGGTTGTTTCGTGCGAAAAAGGCGGTCGAATCGTCAATTGGCTGTGGCAGACTAACTGGGTGTAAGCGTGTCATGCGCTGACAAGATATACGAAAGGCAGGTATGCGGCGTTTTGTTCTGTGGCTAAGTTGGTTAACTTTTTGCAGCCCAGTACCTGCGCAAATACTTTTGTCGCAAGCGCCTGTTCAACCATTGCCCGGCTCAATGCCAGCGCCACTTATGCAACAGGTGGCGCAGTTTCAAGCATTGCGTGAAGCTTTGTTTGATGCTCGCGGCATTGACATACCCGCGTTTTCGCGCGACATCCGCGCCAGTGTGAACGATGCCGAACGGCTGGAGCTGGCCGGCCAGTATGCCCAGGCACTAGAGCGGTTGCAGAGCTTGCAAAAGTACATGCCACTGTTGGACATCCCGTCGTTTGACGTACACAAGCTAGCGGGCTGGCTATTTGCCAAACTCGGGCAGACACCACCGAGTGACTTGCACCGACAGCGCGCCTCGTCTTACCGACAGTTGTTGTGGGAACAAATGGGCAGTGGGCAAACGCCTGATGATCCGCTGCGCGTGGTGATGAACAACGAGGCTATTGACTGGGTCAAATCGCGGGTCGGCCAAGTCTCTGAAGTGCGCGCGCTGCCGCACAAGGGACGCGAGTTGCTGTTGGTCAACTACACCAGCAGACTGCCCCAGGTGCCCTCCACCGCTGCGCCAAGTGTCACGACCACTGCAGCGGTATTTCAATTGTTTGTAGCGGTGGATCCACGCACCCGGCAAATGCTCAACCGCTCGCTGGATCGCTACGCACCGATACCTCTGGCGCAAATGCGCCCGCAAGACGTAACGTGGCTGCGCACGGCACAAGAAAAGCGCAATCGGTTTCTGGAAAACACCACGCTGCCTTACCTGGAGCTTCGCGATGCGATCGACACACTCATCAAGGCCACGATGGTGCTGGAGCAAGTCAACCAGCCGCAGGCCGCGCTGGACAAATTGCGTGAACTGGAGCGCATTCGCCCGATTGAAGACATTCCGACACCCGGGCTGCTGTCGGTCTACAGTGCCCTGCTAGGCAAGACCGGCAACACGGCAAAACAGCTGGAGATGCGAAGCCTGATTTTTGGCGTGCAGCAGGCCATCGCGCACAGCGGTGACGCCGCCAGCATGGCCACTGCTATTGAAGTGCTGCTAATCGACGAGGAGTACGACTGGCTGCGCGAGAAAAAGCTGAAATTGACACGGCAAACCTTGCGCGAGGACGGCGGGGAAAAATACGATGTGATGACCGTGACCGACGCTCAAGGCCAAGAGCGCACGGTTTTCTTCAAGATCACGCGCATGTATTCCATGTACTCACAAGCTTTTGGCAGTGCCGTACCCAAAAGCACAAGTACCACGCCGTAACCGCACTTACGCGACACCGGCGCGCGCAGGCTCATGCACCCTGGGCTGTTGTGGCGATGCGGTACAGCTCGTCTTTCAAAGACAGGCGCTGTTTTTTCAAGTCTTCCAGTGCTGCATCGCCCATGGGGGTTATGCCCACTTCATCTTTGGTGATTTGCGCATCCAGGTCATCGTGTTCAGCCAGCAATTTGGCAAAGTGCGTATCAGTTTGTTTGAGTTCAGATACGACTGCACTCAGGGCGGGAAATTCGCGTTCCATGGCGTGGGTCAGGAGATTGCTTTGCATGGTGGTGTGCC
>JAYUXO010000066.1:0-5236 GCA_043753505.1 Comamonadaceae bacterium | reverse complement strand
TATGGGTGTTCAGGCAGGTGTCGGGATCAATCGGACAGTGGCTGGGGCCACCTGCATCAACGTCTTCCTTGAGCTGGTCGGTTAGCCCCCGAAGCGCGGCGATGTGCATGCGGTCGTGCGCCAAAGCCAGGTTGTTGACCGAGGCGCTTGGCGCTTCACGCCGATCCAGCGCATCACCCACACCGCTTAGCAGCAAACGGTCTTCAATCGCATCCAATCTCTCCGGACACTCGGGATGACCTTGCCCCATTTCGTGTTTCCAACAGTCGCGGTGGGTGAAATATCCGGTGGCGGGCATGGCAAAAGTTGGGGAAAGACTTGGGTCTAAGGTAACTGTCGAACGAATCGGGTAACGTCATGCGTATGGATACACAAACAACACTCAAAAAACTTCTAAATCAGCTTAACACGGTGCTTGTGGGCAAGCCCTCCCAGGTGCAGGACTGCGTGGCCTGCCTGCTGGCCGGTGGCCACCTGCTCATTGAAGACGTGCCCGGCGTGGGCAAAACCACACTGGCGCATGCCCTGTCGCGCAGCTTCGGCCTCGCGTTTTCACGGGTGCAGTTCACGGCTGACTTGATGCCTAGTGACCTGTCGGGCGTGTCGATATACGAGCGTGGCAACGAAGCCTTTGTGTTTCACCCCGGCCCGGTGTTTGCGCAAGTTTTGCTGGCCGACGAGATCAATCGCGCGAGTCCTAAAACCCAGAGCGCGCTGCTGGAGGCCATGGAAGAAAAGCAGGTCACGGTTGAGGGCAAAACCCGCCCCCTGCCCTCGCCGTTTTTCGTGATTGCCACGCAAAATCCGCACGATCAACTGGGCACCTACGGGCTGCCCGAAAGCCAGCTGGACCGTTTTTTGATGCGCATCACGCTGGGCTACCCCGACCGTGCCAGTGAACGCATGCTGCTAGCCGGTGGCGACCGGCGCGATATGGTGGAAAACCTGCCTGCCGTCGTCACGCCCGCCGACTTGGCGGAGCTGCAAAAGCAGGTGCTGGCGGTGCACGCCGCCGACCCCCTGCTGAACTACTTGCAAGACCTGATCGCCGCCACCCGCAGTGGCCGATGGTTTTTGCAAGGCCTGTCGCCGCGCGCAGGCATTGCGGTGATGCGCGCCGCAAAAGCCCAGGCGCTGCTGGCTGGGCGCGACTACGTGGCACCGGACGACATTCAAAGCATCTTGCCGCAGTCAATTGCGCATCGGCTCATTCCGGTGGGTGACGCGGGCCGCGGGCCGGTAGAGCAGGTGCGGGCGATGGTGGATGCGGTGGCGTTGCCGTAAAGGCGGTGGCACCGTAAGCCGCGCCTATTTTTCAAACACCCGGTAAGTGCGCGTGGGCACTTCGTTGAGCCATTTCATGGCATTGACCGACATGCGTTTGCCAACATTGGGGCTCCACGGGTCGTGGAGTCTGAGGGTGGTGCCAATGCCAGTCTGGTCGTTATCGCCCCGGACACCCACCACGCAGATCATGTGGCCCGGAGAGCCGGCGCCGGACAGGTAATCCGAAACATTCCATAGCATGTCAAACATCAGGGGGCCATGCCGCAGGGCACCTGTGAGTTTGGACAGCGACCACGACATGGGCGGATGGCAGCGCAAACCATGAATGCGGCCGTAGCGGTTGCCCGAGGTCACGGCATCGTCGGTTTCAGAACTGTTGTAGAGCCCAGCCTGGTCGCTCCACATGTCCTGCGGCGTTTTGGTTTTCACTACGGCCACGGAGGAGTTGGTCATCATGGCAGTGCTGGCCGCCCAGCAGGTGGTGTTGGTGGGCTGCGGGATGAACGAAATGTGGTGCAGCACGGCTGCATACGCCTCTTTGCCATACAGCGCATTTTGGGTACAGACTCCGGCATGACCGTCGACCACCAACCACTTTTCAGCCTGAAAAGCTTTGACTGCCCGATCAGTAGCCGGGCCGAACACACCATCCGGAACCAAATTGGGATTCGGTCGCAACTGGGTGTTAAGCGCGCGCTGCAAATCCGCGACCAGCGGACCCCGCGAGCCGATTTTCAAAAGTGTCGCCATGCAGACCATCCTTTCGGTGAATGAACACCACAAACCGCCGGTGAAATGTTGTCTGAGCGCTGGCAGTGGTGCGCTCAAAACCAAGCGAACCATATCGCCACGTCCGCGCGTTGCAACGGTGTCAATAGTCATACGAAGAGGTCAAAACCGTAGAACTTTGTTGTAAGCGTCTACAAGTTCACAGATTGGCCCAGACATCCTCTGGGTAGCGGTTAGTGGCAAACCAGTCAGCGCATTGGTTGCCCATTTTTTGCTATTTTATTGATAGCTGCTTGAGCAGTATCTAAAAGGGCTGGGAGCCTTTTTATACAGAATTTTCTATTGTTGATCTGCAGTGGATTCAAAACAGATGCCCCTGCCCCAGCACCGCAGCCGGGCGAAATTGCGTCAAATCCAGCTCATGCCGCACACGGTTCAAGCCCAGCCGGGCGCAGGCTTTTTGGAAGCGCTGGGCGATCAAATCAGCCCACAGGCCGCTGCCTTTCATTCGGGTGGCAAAGTTGCTGTCGTAGTTTTTGCCGCCCCGCATCTCGCGGATGCGGGCCATCACACGATCGGCGCGTTGCGGGTAATGCAAGCCCAGCCATCCCTGGAACACGTCGTTCAGTTCCCAGGGGAGGCGCAGCACGGTGTAGAAGGCGCTGGTGGCACCGGCGTCGCGCGCGGCGGCCAGCACTTGCTCCATGTCGTCGTTGATGAAGGGGATTTGCGGCGCCACGCTCACACCCACCGGCACACCGGCCTGTGCCAGCGCGCGGATGGTGCGCAGGCGGCGCTGGGGGCTGGCGGCGCGGGGCTCCAGCAGGCGGGTCAGGTCTGAATCCAGGCTGGTAATGGTGATGTAGACGGCGGCCAATTTCAGTGCAGCCATTGGCGCGAGGATGTCCAGGTCGCGCTCCACGCCGCTGGATTTGGTGACCAGTGAAAACGCGTGGCGGGTTTCCTGCATCAACGCCAGTACGCCGCGGGTCAGTTTGAGTTGCCGCTCCACGGGCTGGTAGCAGTCGGTGGCGGAGCCGATGTTGAGCAACTTCGGCACGTAGCCGGGTTTTGCCAGTTCGGTGCCCAAGACCTCGACGAGGTTGCGCTTGGCGATCAGCACCGTCTCAAAGTCCAGCCCCGGCGACAGGCCCAGGTAGCTGTGTGTGGGTCTGGCGTAGCAATACACGCAGCCGTGTTCGCAGCCGCGGTAAGGGTTGATGGAATAGTCAAAGTGAATGTCGGGCGAGTCGTTGCGGGTGATGACGCTTTTGGCGTCTTCCCAGCGCACGGTGGTAGCAGGTGCAATGCTTTGCTCAGGCTCGTCGTCGCCCGGCCAGCCGTCGTCGAATGTTGCGCGGTCGTCCCGCTCAAAACGATGCGGGGTGCGGCTGGCGCTGCCGCGGCCTTTGATGGCGCTGGGTGGGATGTGGAAGTCGCTCATGAGGCGTGCAGCTTACGAGAAAACTGGTTGAATAAACAGTCTTTTGAGATCGGGTTTCCGGACGCAGAACTCGCATAAGTTACGCAGAAAGCGCAGAAAAAGGCTGAAAGAAATATCAACTACTTGGCTGTTTTTCTTCGACTTCTGCGAAACCTCTGCGAATCCTGCGTCCTTGAACCCACTTTTCACTCCTCAATTGATAGCTGCTTGAGCAGTTATTAAAAGGGCTGGATGCCCATTTGATCTATAACCTCGCACGTCAGTCTTGAATTTTCAGTAATTATTGAAACTCCAGGATGCTGCTGACACAATCGCGCCATGCCCATCCAGAACACCCTCCCCCCACTGACTAGCCAGTTTGTTTCGCACTTCGGCGAGATGGGTAGCAAATGGGGCATCAACCGCACTGTGGGCCAGATTTACGCGTTGATTTTTATCTCGCAGCGGGCCCTGAATGCTGACGAAATTGCCGAGGCGCTGGAGTTTTCGCGCTCCAACGTGAGCATGGGTTTGAAAGAACTGCAGTCGTGGCGCCTGGTGCGGTTGCGCCACCAAGTGGGCGACCGTCGCGAATATTTTGAAGCGCCGGGCGATGTGTGGGAGATATTCCGCGTGCTGGCCGAAGAGCGCCGCCGCCGCGAGATCGAGCCCACGCTTTCCATGCTGCGCATGGCGCTGCTGGAAACGCCCACCAGCGATGCCGAGCGCCACGCGCAGGAGCGCATGCGCCAGATGCATGAGCTGATTGACCGCCTGATGACCTGGTTTGACGACGTCCAAAAACTCGCGCCCGAAACCGCCATGCAGCTGATGGGCATGGGGGCGACGGTGACCAAAGTGCTGGAGTTCAAAGACCGGATATCCGGGCGCACACCGAAATGAATGCGGACATCCTTCACCGCAGAGGCGCAGGGAACGCAGGGGCGTGCAGAGATAAATCCGGAGGTTTTTCTGCGTTCTCTCTGACCCGCTTCCACTGCGTACTCTGCGCCTCTGCGGTGATTGACCTCGACCCCGATTTTTGACTTTTGAAGGAGCTTTCACCATGGACACCCTGCAAGTAGATACCTTGCTATTGGCCCGCCTGCAATTTGCTGCCAACATCAGTTTTCACATCCTGTTTCCCACCATCACCATTGCGCTGTGCTGGATGCTGGTGTTCTTCCGGTTTCGCCATGCCGCCACCCGCGGCACGCCCGCTGCGGCGGGGTGGGAGCAGGCTTACTACTTCTGGACCAAAGTGTTTGCGCTGACCTTTGCTCTGGGCGTGGTCTCGGGCATCACGATGAGCTTTCAGTTTGGCACCAACTGGCCGGGGTTCATGGAAAAAACCGGCAACATTTCGGGGCCACTGCTGGGCTACGAGGTTTTGACCGCGTTCTTTCTGGAAGCCACCTTTCTGGGCATCATGCTGTTCGGCAAGGGGCGTGTGTCAGAGCGAGTGCATTTGATTGCCACGCTGATGGTGGCGTTTGGCACCACCTTGTCGGCTTTCTGGATACTGGCCTTGAACTCGTGGATGCACACCCCGGCAGGCTTTGAGATCGTCAACGGGCAGTTTCACGCCACCGACTGGCTGGCAGTGATCTTCAACCCGTCATTTCCCTACCGGTTTGCCCATGTGTTGCTGGCTTCGGCGCTGACAGCTTCGTTCTTGGTGGCAGGCTTGAGCGCGTGGCAGTTGCTCAAGGGCAGCGCCACGACGGGCACACACAAAGCTTTTAAAACTGCGGTCATCGCTGCTGCCTGCGCTATTCCGCTGCAAATTTTTATGGG
>JAYUXO010000065.1:0-12720 GCA_043753505.1 Comamonadaceae bacterium | reverse complement strand
CCGGTGCCGAGGTCACGCGCCAGGAAGCCATTTTGGGCGTCGAGCGCAACCGCCTGAGCCTGGACGTGGCCACCATCTATCTGGAAACACTGCGCACCCACGCCGAGTGGCAAACCCAGCAAAGCCAGCAACAAGCGCTGGACAGTCTGGTGGTGGCCGCACAACGCGCCCTGCCACTTGGCCTGGCCAGTGCTAGCCTTGTGCAGGAGCGTCAGGCCAAGGGGGCCCAGGGCATGTTGCGCGTGATGCAGGCACGCCTGAAACGCGGCGAGGCGCTGGCCCAGCTTGACAAACTGGTCGGCCAAACCACGGCTCACACGGTCCAACTTGTGTCCTTGCCCGATGACGGCTTCACCTGGCCTGCCGATGCGCCCGCTCCACTGGCTGACTGGCAGCAACGCGCACGCGCCCAGTCCCCCGAGGTGCAAGCCGCGCAAGCCACCGTAGCCACGGCACGCGAAGCCATCAGCCGCGCCGAAGCTGGCAAATACCCTACCGTAGACCTGCTGGCCGGCCGCAGCCGCGCCGTCAGCGACACCTTCACCTCGGTGAACAACCGGTTCATTAACAACAGCATTGGCGTGCAAGTGGCTGTGCCCCTGTATGACGGGGGCCGCAGCAACGCCGCCACGGCCCAGGCCGTGGCCCAACTAGACCGCGCCCAAGCTGCGCTAGAAGGCACCCAGCGCGATGTGGACCTGCAAGTTGACGTTGCGCACCAGCTCCTCGCGCAAGCCAACCAGCGCCTGCAAGCCCACCAGGTGGTGGTGGCTGCCAATCAGCAAGCCATCACCGCCGCCCGCCAGGGCCTGGCCCGCGGCCAGCAGTCGGCGCTGGACGTGCTGGAAGCGCAGTCGCAGTTACAAATCGCCCTGCTGGAGCAGCGCACCACCCGCCTGTCGCTCCTGTTGGCCCAGCTGCGCCTGAATGCGCTGGCCGGTGATGCGCAATGGCTCAGCCTGGTACCGCTGGAAACCTGGCTGAACCAGCCGGTGGCGCTGGAGCGCTAGTACCCCGACACGTAAATGGAGGAACAAATGAAAGCGATGATTTCGCGCCCAGGCTCAGACCTAAAACGAAGCCATAGCGGTGCCTATGGCGAGGCTTTACAACGACAGCATGGGGGCGAAAGCGCGCTTTCATGTTCCGATGTTTGCTTGTCGGGGTACTAGAACTTGCTCACCTCAAGCCAGCGCGCTGCCCACAAAGCGCAAACCCCGCTGGTCATCTGGTTCACCGGCGTCTCGGGCGCCGGCAAGTCCACCATTGCCGCCCTGGTCGAACAGGCGCTGCATGCACAAGGCAAGCACACCTACACGCTGGACGCAGACATCGCCCGCGGTGGCCTGAACCGCGACCTGGGTTTTACGAAAGGAGACCGCCAGGAAAACGTGCGCCGCCTGGCCGAATGCGCCCGGCTCATGGTCGATGCGGGCCTGATCGTGCTGGTCACCAGCATCTCGCCTTACGCCAGTTCCCGCCACGCGGCACGCGACCTGTTCGCACCGGAGCAATTCATCGAAGTCTTTGTCGACACCCCGATTGCCGTCGCGCAGCAGCGCGACCCCAAAGGCCTCTACGCCCGCTACGCACAAGGCCAGATCAGCCAACTGTCAGGACTGGACGCTCCGTATGAACGCCCCGCGCAGGCCGAACTGTGGCTGGACACCACGCAACTGGATGCGTCGCAGTGCGCACAGCGGGTGCTGGCCCATGTGGTCGTTGGTGCGATCTGAACGATTCAGCAACAGTCGACCCAGCACCGCTGGTCCGAGGTAAAGCACCCTATGGTGCACTCGATATACATATTGCCAGAACGGCATAAGGCCCTTATGAATACTGCTCAACCAGCTATTTAATTCATAGCAAACAGGCATTCGACGCCTCTTGTCGGCCACGGCTGTGTGGCGCGCGCGGCGTTTGGTAAGCACCAGACGGCGCTTTTACCTACAAATACCTCACCGTTGGCCCACTAAAACAGCCCGCTGGCAAGCCTTTGCCGAGCGCGACACGGGTTCCAGGCTTTCTGGGTTGCCAAAAGTCTCGGCGTGTGCGCGCTGTCCCACCCCCCTAAGGAGAACACCCATGATTCACAAACCATTACCGAAATCTGCTGCGCTGTCTGTTGCCATTACCTTGAATGCATGTGGCGGCAACGACAACCCGGTGCCCATCGTAGAACCGACTCCGGCACCGACCCCCGCTCCAGCACCTGCCCCAACACCCGCCCCGGCCCCAACACCCGCTCCCGCTCCCGTCAAGTTCGGTGGCGCTGACCGTCTCCGGCAAGCTCATCTCCTTCAACCGTGAAACGCCGGGCACGCTGGTCGGCTCCATAGCGCTGACCCGGTGTGGCCAGCGGCGAAACCTTGCTGGGCATCGACTTTCGGCCCGCCAACGGCCTGCTCTACGCCCTGGGCGACAAGGGCAACGTTTACCGCCTGGACCATTACCTGAACGGGAGTAATACCTTAAGGCAGTTGGTACGATTTTTGAACGAACACTATCAATATCAAAATTTCCGAGCCGCTTGAGCAAACTCCGGCGCGGCTCAGCCAGCGCGAACGCTTGAGCAAATCCGAGCTGATTCGTCGTGCGTTGCAAGCGTATTCGGCGCAGCGAGACAGCGCTGTGCCAGCGCAATCGGCCCTGGATCTGGCGGGCGACCTGGTCGGTTGTTTGGCCGGTGGGCCAAATGATCTGGCTTCCAACCCGATTCATCTGGCCGATTTCAGTCGCGTGTAGCCCATGCACATCCTGCTGGATACGGGGCCGTGGGTGGCGTCGCTGTGCAAGGACGTCCAGCACCACGAGTGGGCCAAGCAACAATTCGCAAATTACACAGGCCCGTTTTTGACCTGTGAAGCTGTCGCGGCAGAAACCTGTTTTTTGTTGGCCCGGGGCGGCTCTAATGCTGGTAGAGCACTGGCTTTGATCGAGCGCGGTGTGGTTCAGTCTGGCATGGCACTCAGTCAGGAGATCGCGCCGGTTCGCGAGCTCTACCAACGTTATGACAACCTGCCCGCATCACTGGCCGACGCCTGTCTGGTGCGCATGTCCGAGCTTTACGAACCGTGCGCCGTGCTGACGCTGGAAAGCGACTTTCATGTTTATCGTCGGCATGGACGCAAGGTGATACCGATGATTTGTCCAGATCGGTGAATGCTTGATTTACTATTAATTTAATAGCTGGTTGAGCAGTATCTACAAGGGCTGATGGCCGATTTGTCTTAGAAAACGTCGTTGCCAGCCAGTTCCATCGCGTGCGCCATGGCGGCCCGCTAGGCCTGTCCGCTCACTGGTTTGTGCAGCAGGGCAGCCTTCCTGGTAAGTGGAAAACTTCAGGCGTAACCATATTTAACAGCGCTGTTTTTGACATCACCCAAACAGACTAGTTTGAAATACAGGCGCTTACATCAAGCGATGCGTCGCGAAAACGTGACTCGGGTGTCGAATCCTGATTCAACACGCGCAAGCGAAGTTTGACTGGGCTGAGCAGGTCTGGCCCTGCAACCCACTCTCGAAAGAAACTGGGGGCCAAGTCCGGTAGTCGCGCCCCGTCGGGGGTCGCAAATTTTTCATGGCTAATCCGCCCGTAAGCGGATTTCACCGCAAGCGCCTAGCATCCAGTGGTCTTTACTCACCCCACAAGGAAACACAACCCATGAAGCTCTATTACTCCCCCGGTGCCTGCTCCCTGTCACCCCATATCGCCTTGCACGAAGCAGGCCTGGCGTTTGAGCACGTGCTAGCCAGTACCAAAACCCATCAATTGAAAGACGGAACCGATTACTACGGCATCAACCCCCTGGGTTACGTGCCCCTGCTGGAGCTTCCCGACGGCAGCCACCTGCGTGAAGGCCCCGCCATCGTCCAATACATCGCCGACCAGGCCCCCGACAAACACCTCGCACCGGCAGCAGGCACCCTGGAACGCTACCGCCTGCAAGAGTGGCTCACCTTTATCGGCACCGAGCTGCACAAAGGCTTTTCTCCCCTGTTTGCCCCCAACACCCCCGCCGAATACAAAACCATCGCCACAGAAAAGCTGCACAGCCGCCTGAAATGGACGGATGCCCAACTGGACGGCAAAACCTTCCTGATGGGCGAGCACTTCACAGTGGCCGACGGCTACCTGTTCACCGTCACGAACTGGGCCGCAGTCGTTGGCGTCGATCTGTCCGCCTACACCCACCTGCTGGCCTACCGCGCCCGCGTGGCGGCCAGGCCTGCGGTGCAGGCGGCGATGAAGGCTGAGGGGTTGTTGAAGTAAGTCAGGCGAGCGGTTGCGGTTCACCAGTCGAGCTGCGACAAGCATTTGGGGTCGGATCCCGATTCAGGACGTGGACTTGGCCGAGGCGCGAGGAACCACGACGAAATCGGGCTCCGACCCCAATTGCGTCTTTGAAGCCGGGATGCGCTGACTGATCGCTATCCGAAGTGTCAATCTTTGACATTTTCTGATAAATTTCAGAGCTTTTTTTGAAAGACATCAGCATGGGCATGAACGTCAACCTCACACCTCAGCTTGAGGTTCTTGTACGTGCCAAGGTTGACTCGGGCATGTACACATCGGCCAGCGAAGTTGTACGAGAGGCGCTTCGCCTCATGGACGAGCAGGATCGCCTGCGACAGGCGAAACTTCAGGAGCTACAGCGCGACGTTCGCAAGGGCCTGGAAAGCGGAACCAGCGCGCAGTGGGACGCTACCGCCGTCAAAGAAAAAGCGCGCACCCGCCGTGCGGTCAAGTCAACGGTTGTGTAGATGGCACGCGTCATGCGCAGGCCTCTGGCGGGGATCAGAGCATGAAAAGCCAAGCAAAGACAACTGTCTACTACAACAGCGCCTGCCCTGTTTGCGATGCAGGTATCCGCGCACAGCAACGCCGTATGGCGAGTTGCGACATTGCATGGGTTGATGTGCACGAGAACCCTCAAGCTGTGTCGGCGCTTGGTTCCGATCTGGAGTCCGTTCGCCAGCGCTTGCATGTGCGCGACGCGTCGGGCACGGTCCATGTAGGTGCCCCTGCACTGACCCAACTCTGGTTGCGCACACCGGGCCAGATGTGGCTAGGACGATTCAGCCAGTGGCCGCTGATCAACTGGTTTTCCGGTACTGCCTACAACCTCTTTGCCAAAGCGCTGTATCGCTGGAACCGCTGGAAAAATCACTGGTAAATGAACGATAAACCGAAGGAGTAAGACAGATGACGCAGCACACCGACAATTTTCACGCCGCCGAACTGGCGAAGTTTTCTGCCCTTGCGGACCGCTGGTGGAATCCTGAACTTGAGTTTCGACCTCTGCATCAAATCAATCCGCTGCGCCTTGCCTGGATTGACGCGCTGGCAAGTGTGAAGGGCAAGCGCACCCTCGATGTGGGCTGCGGCGGTGGTATTTTGACGGAGGCTATGGCGCGGGTTGGGGCTGATGCCAGCGGCATCGACCTGGCGGACAAACCCTTGAAAGTGGCGAGTCTGCATGCCCGGCAAAGCGGTGTCACCGTGAACTATCGCGCGATCAGTGCCGAAGACCTGGCGCAGATTAAGCCAGCGAATTACGACGTAGTGACTTGCATGGAAATGCTGGAACACGTTCCGCACCCGCAGTTGGTGGTGCAAGCTTGCGCTGACCTGGTCAAACCCGGCGGCTGGGTGTTTTTCTCCACTCTGAATCGCAACCCATTGAGCTGGTTAATGGCAATCGTGGGTGCCGAATATGTGCTTCGGCTCCTACCACGTGGTACACATGACTGGCGTAGTTTCATCAAGCCTGCCGAACTGCAGGGCTGGGCACAAACCGCTGGGCTGGCACTGCAGGACCAGCGTGGCCTGGGCTACAACCCGCTTACCCGCACTTTCCGCCTGCACCGCTTTCTGGGAGTCGGTTATTTGCTTGCGATGCGCCGTCAGCCCCAGTAAAACCAACTGGAAAAGCTTCAAATTAAATAGCAAGTCAATCCTCTGGCTGCAGCGCCAGCAAGCCCTGGTATCTCAGCAGTTCGCCTAGCAGCGGTGCCGCAAAAACCACCTCGAATCGATAGGCATCGTTTTCTATGCGTTTGCTGGCATGCGAGCGGGGCAGCAGCAGGGCTGGTACGGGTATGCCATGCAGCGTGACGCCCAGCACCCGCCAGTGCCAGGTGCCTTCGCGCACATCCACCGTGAGCTTGAAGCGCAGGGCGCCGGTCTGCTCAAACCAATGGCCCATGGGCCATTGACCTACTGCATCAAAGTGCGACACCATGATCTGCGCACGGCCATCAGCGGCGATGAACTGCCGCGCCCAGCGCAGCTGCTGGCCGTGGTGGCTGATGTCCACCTGCAGCTGGCAGGCGCCTAGCCCCAGCGGCACACCCATCTTGTGCGCCAGACGCCGCCCCAACCACCCCGTAAAACCTCGGCCGACCCGAACCGTCACTGGCCCGCGTAGTCGTCCACCCTGCTCATGCAGTTGCTGCAGCAGCGGATGAAGCAGCGCGAATTGCGGGCCAAACCAATTTTTCACTAAATCAGATTTCATATTAATTCTGTCTTGACAGAAATATACGACACAACTAAAGTCCCCTTCATGGTTCTCAGCACTACCTCGCAAAAATTCATCCTGCACTGGGGCGAGATGGGGACCAAGTGGGGGGTTAACCGCACAGTCGCGCAGATTCATGCGTTGCTTTACTTGCATGGCAAGCCGCTGCCGGCCGACGAGATTGCGGACACGCTGGCGGTGGCGCGCAGCAATGTGAGCAACTCGATTCGGGAGTTGCAGGCCTGGAATCTGGTGAAGATGGTGCATGTGCTGGGTGACCGGCGCGACCATTTTGAAACCAGTACCGACATTTGGGAGCTGGCGCGCACCATTGTGCGGGAGCGGCAGGAACGGGAAATTGCCCCGACGGTGGACGTCCTGAAGTCCCTGCTGAACAGCCCTGAGTTGATGGTCGACGGGGTGGATCGGGCTAACCGCATCAAGGAAATGCTGACCATGTTGGAGTCGCTCACGGTGTGGAGCGACGAGATGCTGCGGCTGGATACGGAGACGTTGACGAAGGTGCTGATGCTGGGGGCCAAAATTCAAAAACTGATTCGCGGCGAGAACATCGGCGCAGGCGAGAGTGAAAAAGCCAAGGCACAGGCTTTGGGCGCTTTGATGGGGCCTTGATGGTTCCCTTTTTTTACCATTTTATTTCTGTTAATACTGAAATTACTGTCATTAATATGAGTAAAGACATATGACTCAACTTAGACTAACCGACGATCTTGGCAAGGCCTGGGCACTTGTGACGCGCAAAGCGGTGTGGGTGCGGATCAATCGCATGCTGGCTTGGGTTTTGGTGCTGTCTCCCGCTTTGCAATGGTGGGTGGGCACGCCGCTGCAGAAAGGCCTGCTGGTGGACTTGGTGATTTTGTTGGCGCATGGCGGTCTGTCGCTATGGCTGTTTGGCAGACCCAAGACGCCGCAGGGCATGTCTACGGCGCGCTGGGTATTCGCCTGGAACCCACTCTTGTCCAGCGCGAGGGCGCGGTTTTTGATGTCTGGCTGGACCGTGATGATGTGCGTGGCTCATCTCGCGCTGGTTGTGATAACTGCATACCTGTTTGCCTGGCCTATGGTGGTTTTGACTCTGTGGTTCGTACCTCTGTGGTTCGTATGGTGGAACCTGAGGCTGCCGGTCAGCACCACTGCCCATTTGTTTGGTGCAGGTGTTTACGCATCGCGGCGCTGGGGCACGAGCGACCACGGCAGCCAAGACAGGTGGGCCTTGCTGCTGGTGCTGTTTTTTTGGGTTACCGCCCTGGGCAACCTGTTTCGTGTGTAAACCAGTCGAAGGAAATCACCATGACCCATCCAGTTGACTACCCCCTGACCTTGCTCTACGACGGTGCCTGCCCGATTTGCGCGCTGGAGATGGACAACTTTCGCGAACGCGACCGCACGCAAAACACGGTGCGCAAGCTGGTGTTTGTTGACGTTGCGCAGCCCGGATTTGACGCTGCGCGATACCCCGCGACGCTGGCCGATATGCAGGCGCTGATTCACGCCGTGCGGCCGGATGGTTCGCTGATAGTGGGTGTGCCGGCGCTGCGGCTGGCTTACGAAGCCGTGGGCATGGGCGTTTGGGCCGCGCCGACGCTCTGGCCGTGGCTGGCACCGGTGTTTGATGTGGCTTACCGCTTGTTTGCGCGGAATCGGTACCGGTTTTCGGGGGTGCTGATGCCGTTGATTGCGCACGTGGCGGAAAACCGTGCGGCCAAGCGGGCGGTGAAGCGGGCGCGGGCTTGTGTGGATGGAGCATGCGTGGTGCCAGCGGGCGAAAACCGCCCTCACCCCTGCCCTGTCACAGAGGGAGAGGGCGTTAACGGCCGCGGCAGTTCGGTTTAAGAAAATTGATGTCAAAAGTAGCCACCGCCCCTTTAAAACCTGCTCAAGCAGCTATCAATACTGTAGTGAAAAACCTTATCCGTTCAGACAGGATCGTCGTATGAAAATTGTTGTTTTGGGTGCTCAGGGAATGCTGGGCAGCGCCATTTGCCGCGAGTTTGTGGCGCAGGGTCATCAGGTAACCACGGTTGCCAGGAGCGGCGGCGATTTGGCGGTGGACTTTCGCTTCGACCACACGCCGCAAGCCTTGCGCCCAGCCGTCAAAGGTGCCGACATCGTGGTCAATGCGGTGGGCATCTTGCTGGAGCGCACCGATGCAGGGGGTCGCAACAGCTTCCAGCGCGTGCATGTGGACGCGGTGGACGCGCTGTGCAAGGCCTGCGAGCTGGAGCGGGTGGCGCGCATCGTGCACCTCTCGGCGCTGGGCGTGGGCACGGGCCTGCCGGGCGCCTACATGGCGAGCAAGCTGGCGGCAGAACTCACCCTGGCTGCGCATGCAGTCGACTACGCCATCGTTCGCCCTGGTTTGCTGATGGATGCGGCCTGCCCCAGCACCCGGCTGTTTGCCGCACTGGCCCGCTTGCCGGTGATCGCCCTGCCCGGCCTGACCCAACCTGGTGCCAGCCCACTGGCTCCGATTGCGCTGGACGACCTGGCGCGCTGTGTCGTTCGCATTGCCAGCCACCCCAAGGCGCTGCGCCGCGTGATCGAGCTGACAGGCCCGCAAACGCTGAGTTATCGGGCGCTGCTTGCGCACCTGCGCGCGGCGCAAGGCAAAGGCGCCGCCCTGTGGTTGCCTGTTCCCTGGTGGCTGATGAAATTTATCGCCCGGCTGGCCCACCGGCTGCCGCAAAAGGTGGTGAGCGTGGACAACCTGCGGGTGCTGCAGGCAGGCTCGGTGTCTGGCTGTAGCGAGACGGCGCGTTGGTTGGGGCGCAAGGCGTTGGGTTTGCTTGAGTTGGATTTGCTCGCCCCGATGACAGATGACCTCGCGCTGCGCGCGGGGGATAACGCGGCTGCGCCGCATGACCGAGCTGGGTCGCAGACGTTATCTGTCATCAAAGCCTCAGGCCGGCGTCATGTTCGCGCAGCGAACGTCATACACCCCACGCCACACTCTGAAGGGCAACACAAGCTACTCAGGTAAGGGTACGGAGCTAACGCCGCTTACAAAAGAATGAATTCAGCCACCAGCCCTTATAGATACTGCTCAAGCAGCTATCACTAACATAGCAATCACGCATGAACTTCCTACCAGCCCAAGCCTCAACTGTCACAGCCACCACGCTACCCGTGGCGTGCGGCGTTGCCAACCTGTATCCATCCACCGATCTGGCTGACGCCTACGCCATTGAACTGCCGCCCGGCAATCAGGCAAGTCCCGAGCAACTGGCGCGGTACATCTTTACCCAGCAAGCGCCGTGGGCCAGAGGCTTGATGAAACTGCGCGATGTGCTGGTCGCCGGGTTTGGGTTGAAAACGACCGGCGATCTGGTGGCAACCGATGCTGCCAACCAGAAACAGCGCGTGGGCATCTTCAAGATCTACAGCAGAAGCGCTCAGGACATCGTGCTGGGAGAAGACGACAAGCACCTGGATTTCAGACTGTCGCTCTACATCCATCCGGCCACGCCAGCAGGTGGGCGGCGGCTGGTGCTGTCTACAGTTGTGCAGTGCCACAACCGCCTGGGCCGCGCCTACATCTTTGTGATTGCACCGTTTCACCGGCTGATCGTGCAGACCAGTTTGCGGCGGGCCGCGCGCCGCGGTTGGCCGGGCTGAGGAACCTCCCGCGCGAAGGAATTGATCGCGCTTATGCAAATAGCCCGGCAAATGGCCCGGCAGTGGCCCGGCTGATGGCCCGGCAGTGGCCGCAGGCCCAGGCTCGGTAACCAGGCGAATGCCCGGTACCAGGCTGGCGGCCTGCTCGCGCGACGCTACGGCCATGTACATGTTTTGGCGTGCCGCTTCGGTGTGTTCGGCGGCCAGCGCCCGGGCGCGCGCGCCCTCGCCACGCTTGATCGCCTGCACCAGTATGTGGTGCTGATGGTGGGCGTATCGCATGCACTGCAGGGCCTTGTGGGCCAGACATTGCAGGGGCAGGAGGCTGGAGGCGGAGGCCAACGACAGCCTGTCGTTGGCAGCCATGAGTCGTTGCAAAGCCTTGTTGTCGCAGGCAGCCAATATCAAGGCGTGAAAACGGTCGTTCATAGCGGTGTAGGCCGCATGGTCGTCGTAGCTGACCATGCCAGTGGCCGTCGCACGGTCACCGGCATCCAGGCATTGCTGCAAGTCGTGGTTCAACGCGGCTGAGACGCCGTTTTCTGCCACCAGTCGGGCAGCCATGCCCTCCAGATGCCCCCGCACCGCAATCACATCCACCACCTCTTTCAAGCTGAACTGGCAGGGGTGAGGGCCCGCGCTCGACAACCCCATCAACATGAGCAATTTCGCCCAACGCTGCGGCATCGCTACCCCCGAGCGCGATCAAGCCATCGCCTGCGTGGCAGCGCAAATTCAAGCCCACAACATCGAACTCGTGCGCGTCGCCTGGTGCGACTTGCACGGCAACCTGCGCAGCAAAACACTCGTGGCCCGCAGCGCTATCCAGGCCCTTCACGAAGGCGTGGGCACGGTGAGCACCCTGCTGCTCAAAGACACGTCCGACCGCACCGCCTTCAAGGTGTTTGAAGCAGGGGGCATGGGTGATTTGCCTGGCTTTGAAGGTGCCACTGATCTGCTGATGCTGCCCGATCCGACCCGTTTTCAACGATTGCCGTGGGCCGGCATTGCGCAGCAACGGATACCTCCACCGGCCACGCGTTCACCCTATGCTGGCGACGTGCCGCAAGCGCAGCAGCTTCCTCGCAGCCTGGCGCAAGCGCTTGCCGCCCTGCAGGCAGACAGCGCACCCGTTGCCGCGTTTGGCAAAAACTTCGTGAACTACCTGGTGCACATTAAACAAGCCGAGCTGTCGCGCCAGGAGGCTGCCGAAGACAGAACCGATTTCGACCGCCGCGAGTACTTTTCACGCATCTGATCGTGCCGGCCATCGTCACCACGATCGCTATTCATTTCATAGCTGCTTGAGCAGTCAATAAAAGGGCTAACAGCACATTTGACTGTAAAACCGGCCAAACGTTGATGCAGGCCGCCACCGCCCACAACCTGCCCGGCATACAAGCCGATTGCGGCGGCCTGATGACCTGCGGCACCTGCCACGTGTTGGTGCGCGAACCCCACGCCAGCCAGTTGCCCCCGCCGCATGCCGACGAGCTGGCCATGCTCGATTTCACCGCCACACCGCGCCAGCCCCACAGCCGCTTGAGTTGCCAGATCACACGCACGCCAGCACTGGATGGCCTGACCGTAGATTTGCCCGCCACCCAGTACCAGTGCTTGGTTGCACAAGTCTTCCCCGTTTCGAAGGCATTGGCATCTTGCATGATGTCGTTGCAAATGCTTGCAATAGCACGCTATTGCTGCGCTGTACGCCTCATCCTGCAAACGCCAGTGCCTTCTCTGACGCATGCAGACTCAAACAGACTCATGCAACCAAACACAGGGCTCCAAATGATTCTCGAAATCGCCGACATCCGCATCCACCCCGGCCAGCAAGCCGCTTTTGAAGAAGCCATCCAGCGTGCCATTGCCACCGTGGCATCCACTGCCAAGGGCTTCGAGGGTTTCAAGGTCAACAAAGGCATCGAGTCGCCCGAGCGGTACGTGCTGCAAATCTTCTGGACCACGTTGGAAGATCACACCGCAGGTTTCCGCCAGGGGCCTCTGTTCCCGCAGTGGCGCGCCATTGTCGGGCCGTTTTTTGCGGTGCCACCGGTGGTGGAGCACTTCGAGCTGGTGGCCAAATCGGACTGATTTCGCTATGTATTCAATAGCTGCTTGAGCAATGAAGACGAGAGCTAATCGCTGTTTTTAGTCTCAAGCGAGAGAAAAAAGGGCCGATCCCGATTCAGGACGCGATTTGCCCGAAGCACGACAACGCAAAAACGAAATCGGGCTCTGACCGGCTCTGCCCCGTTTTTTAGCTTCCGGCGCGCGAAGCTATGCCCTCACCGGCAGCACCGCAATTGGGGTCAGAGGAAAAATTTCGTGTGGACGCTGTGCCCGCCGGTTCAAACCGTGTCCCGAATTTTGATATGACCCGAAAGGCTCAACTCGCTTCAAGTTGCCGCTCCAACCTCCCCAGCACCTCATAGCACCCCAGCACCTGCCCCACGCTTCCGTTCGGCTCGCGTCCCTCCCGAATCGCGGCGAAAAACTCGCGGTCTTGCATCTCAATGCCGTTCAGGCTGACGGCCACTTGGCTCACGTCGATTTTTTC
>JAYUXO010000064.1:0-12741 GCA_043753505.1 Comamonadaceae bacterium | reverse complement strand
GTGTGCCATTGCTGGTGGACAGCACGCTCACATCGCCCTGGCTGATGAAGCCTCTCGAACACGGTGCTGATCTGGTTTACCACTCGGCCACCAAATTTTTAAGCGGCCATGGCACGGTGATTGGCGGTGTGGTGGTGGACGGCGGCAGTTTTGACTGGGGCGGCCCGCAAGCCGCTGGCAAATTTGAAGGCCTGACCGCGCCTTACGACGGTTTTCACAACATGGTGTTTGCCGAAGAAAGCACCGTGGGTGCCTTTTTGCTGCGTGCCCGCCGTGAAGGCCTGCGCGACTTTGGGGCCTGCATGAGCCCACACACCGCATGGCTGATCCTGCAGGGCATTGAAACCCTGCCGCTGCGCATGGCGCGGCACATGAGCAACACCGTACGCGTGGTGGAATTCCTGGCAAGCCACGCCTTCGTGGGTCGTGTGGGCCACCCGATGCTCGAATCACACAGCAGCTATGTGCTGGCGCAAAAGCTCTTGCCCAAAGGTGCAGGCAGCGTGTTCAGTTTTGACATTAAAGGCGACCGAGAGCAAGGCAAGAAATTCATCGAGACGCTCAAGGTTTTCAGTCACCTGGCCAACGTGGGCGACTGCCGCAGTCTGGTGATTCACCCTGCCAGCACCACCCACTTTCGCATGACTGACGAGGCCCTGGCAGCCGCAGGAATCGGGCAGGGGACCATCCGGCTGTCGATCGGGCTGGAAGACCCGGACGATTTGATGGATGACTTGAAGCGGGCTTTGAAGGCGGCGGAAAAAGCCGTGTAGTCAGAATTGTTTGGCAGTTGCTATTTATTTAATAGCTGTTTTAGCTTATTTCTAAAGGGCTGGTGGCTATTTGCGTTTGGGATTATTGGAAATACCGAGTGTGGACGGGCCAGGGTTGGGGCGTGACCAATTAGCGATAGCCTTGTGCTGTTTTGTGCACCCTGCTAATTGATTTCTTGATTTTGAGTAATGGCACGCCCAAGCAAGCTGACTATTATTCGACTGATGAACGTGTTGAAAAAATCGACAGCGCCACTGACCGGCTTCGCGATAGTTGCATGGTTATTGGTTTGGCTGTGAATGGCTATGGTCAGCAGTGCCCACGCCCAATCGTGCTCGATTCCCGGCCAGGTGGGCACAGAATTCATCGCGACCCAGCCTAATAGTTTTTTCCCTGGAACAGGAAGCCCAGGCGTCAACGCCACGTTTATTACCGTCGGGCCGGGTATCGGTGTGAACAGGGGAATTGAGGCGGGTGATCTGCTGCTGATTATTCAAATGCAGGGTGCTGACATCGACGCCACTGATACCAACGCCTATGGCGACGGCACCACCAATGCAGGGGTGACCAGCACGGTGGCTTTTGGGGTCGCGGGCTACGCTGGTGGCATCAGCGCCACCAATTTTGTGGCGGGCACCTATGAATGGGCCGTGGCCACGGGGGTGGCACCACATTTGCTGGCGGCGGCACCATCAATTTGAGCCGGGGCTTGAGCCAGGGATACCTCACGCGCTCTGGCAGCAGTACCACCGGCAAGCAGGCTTATCAAGTGGTTCGCGTCCCGCAATACGCCAATGTGACCGTGACGGGCGGCTTGACGGTGCAAGCCTGGAACGGCAGCAGCGGCGGCATTCTGGCTATTGATGCAGCGGGTGATATCAACCTCAATGGCCAGACGATTGATGGCAATGGTCGCGGTTTTCGGGGAGCAGGTGGCGTGAACGTTGCACCGCAATGCACCGCGACGCCCGATCCGATTGGCTGTGTGGAATACCGCGGCTTGATTGCTGGTACGCGCGGTGGCTCAAAAGGAGAAGGCCTTGCCGGGACGCCTGGCCGCGTGTATGACGGCGACCCGTTGGGCACCGGCGTGGGCACGATCGGGGCAGGCGTAGATGGCTATGTCAACGGAGATTTGATGCGGGGAGCGCCCGGTAACGCCGGCGGCGGCGGCAACCAGCACAACGCAGGCGGTGGTGGCGGCGGCAACGGCGGTGCGGGTGGTAATGGTGGCAACAGCTGGAACAACAGCCAGGTCACCTACGTTGGCACCCTCGTTGGGGGATTTAGCGGGTCGCCATCGCAAACCGCTGCGGCCCGATGGGTGTTGGGTGGTGGTGGTGGGGCGGCAGATTTGGGCGGCAATGGCACCACCTCACCCGACGGTTCCGGCGGCGCAGCCGGTGCGATGGTGGTGTTGCGTGCCAGCCGCATGGTGGGTGGCGGCACCATCAACTTGAACGGCGCGCGCGGCCAGAACAGCCGGGCAACGGATGGTGCGGGCGGTGGCGGCTCCGGCGGTACTTTGGTGCTGGCTTTGGGCGCTGGCGGGGTGACCCGGCGGTGCAATCGCAGCAAACGCAGCAGGTGGTGCGGGCGGTGCGTACACACTGCCCTCCAACGAACAGGATGGAACCGGTGCGGGCGGCGGCGGCGGAGTTTTGGTTCACAACGTTGCGGTTGGCAGCGTCAGTTTCACAGCCAATGGCGGGGCGGCGGGTTTGTCGGGCAGCCTGGCATGCGCCCCTGCCAGCCCAGCCGCCGACTGCGGCCAGCGTGCCGGTAGCGCAAGCCCAGGTGCGGCCGGCTACGCCATCACCAGCCCCGGCGTGCAAGTGGGTTACGAATGCCTGCCGAATTTAGCGGTGAACAAAATTACCAGCACCCCGGTGGTGACCCGTTCAACAGGCGCTACGGCGGGCTACACGATTTCAATTACCAACACGGGCGGCGGCGCCCGTTTCGTCAGCGCGCAAGACCTCGGTTTGCCACCGGGCTGGACGCTGGCGGCCAGTGTGCCCGCCTACACCTACTCGCCAACCCAGCCCCTGGCTGCGGGCCGCCTGTCCAGTGGCGCAGAAACAGTTGCGTTGGCCACATCCAGCGCGTGGGATGTGGGCGCAACGCCTTTGACCGTACCCGCCACCGGCAGCAACACCTTGAGCTGGGATCACTTTGCGCTCGCACCTGTCACCAACGGTGTGCCAAGCGTCGTCACCATCAGCTTTGTAGCAAGCATTCCTGATACCGCGACGGTGGGCACGTACCACAACGGCGCAGGTGTGAGCTTTTTGGACCCCACCCGGGCCACAGCGTCCACCCGCACCGTGGCACCGCTGACCCATGTGGCAGCCAACCGCACCGCATCGGCTTACAGCCCCAACACCGCTTACGCCAATTACAACGGCGTAGCAAGCACCAATGTTGCGGGCACCAACAGCAATGGGTTGCAAGCAGGCCCTACCACCGAAGACGTGCGTCTGGTACCCGACTTCAGCATCACTAAAACTGCCCCGGCAACCGCCACCCCCGGATCAACCTTCACTTACACGCTGACACCGCGCAATAACGGTCGCCCCGTGGGCAGCCAGACCTTCTCGACCACCCAGGCCACGGATGTGGCATTGGCCAATGTGCCCGCAAGCTTGGGCTCCAACCCCGTGACGGTTACCGACACGCTGCCCAGCGGCATCACCCTGACCGGCGTATTCAACGGAACAGGCTGGACCTGCAGCGGAACAGGCACGGTCGTTTGCACGCTGGCCAACGCCAGCGCCTACCCCATTGCCGCCAGTACCAACTTTGCCGCGCTCACAGCCACGGCAGGCTTCACGGTGGGCTGCTCGGGCGGGCCCGGTATCGCAACCAATACCGTGAGCATTTCCCAGCCCGTACAAGAGTCAGTCACTACCAACAACACGGCGCTAGCTGTCACCACGCCCACCTGTGTCAGTACCAGCCTGGCCGTTACCAAGACCAACAACACCAACACGTTGGTGGCCGGCAGCACCACCAGCTACACCATCACCGTGGCCAACCTGGGGCCCAGTAATGCACCGGGCACCACGGTGCTCGATCCGGGGGCCGCAGGCTTGAGCTGCGGCACACCGACCTGCTCTGCGACAGCGGGGGCCAGTTGCCCCGCACCCTTGAACACCTTTCAAACCACCGGCGTCACCATCACCCCGACCTTCAATGCGGGCGCCACCGTCACCTTTGTGTTGACTTGCAACGTCACGGCGACCGGTCAATAGCGCCATTGAAGTGCATCCTGAACGCTATCCATTTGATAGCTTTTTGAGCAGTATCTGCATGGACTGACAGGTCATTTGTGCATTGTTTGCATTGGTTCGATGACAGATAACGACCTGCTGCACCCAACCTCAAGTCTGCTGCTGCACGTGCTCCACAAAACGGCGGGCGACGGCTGATGGCGATTGATCTTTACGCCACACCACTGACCATGACCGGCGCAGCGGGAAGCCCGCCACATCCAGTACCACCAACGCGCTGTTTCCACTTGCCGCAGGGCCAGCCGCCAGGCTGGACTGAACGGCCAGGGCCGACAGCACCGAGATGCCCAGGCCTGCAGCCACTGCGTGTTTGATGGCCTCGTTGCTGCCCAGGCTCATGACCACCTGCGGCGCAAACCTCGCCTTGTTGAAATGCTGCTCGGCAGCCATGCGGGTGCCGCTGCCCGGCTCGCGCATCAACCAGCGCTGTTTGGCCAGGCTGGCCAGCCGGATTCGTTTGCCCGCCAGCGCGTGCCCTGCGGGCGCGACCACCACCAAAGGGTTTTGCCGGAACGGCACGCGCCACAAAGGCAGGTTATCGGGCGGCAGCATCATCACTGCCAGGTCGTACACACCGCCGCGCAAACGCTCCACCACGCTGTTGCGGTTTTCAATGGCCAGCTCAATTTCCACCCCCGGATGAGCTGCGGAAAACGGGCCAATCAACTCGGGCACAAAGTACTCGGCCGTGGTCACCGCGGCAATGCGCAGGCGCCCCCGTACCAGGCCGTGGATTTCGGCCATGCGCGATTCAAAGCGCTGCCAGCAGGCCAGCAACTCTGCTGCGGTTTGCTGCAAGGCTTCCCCCGACTGCGTGAGGCGGATGCTGCGCCCGCCCGTTTCAAACAGCGGCATGCCCACCGCTTGCGCCAGGTCTCGCAGTTGCACGCTCACTGTGGGTTGGGTCACATGCAGCTCTTGCGAGGCGCGGGTGACCGACAGCAAACGCGCCGCCGCTTCAAAAGCTCGTAGCTGCTGGGGCGTGACACGTTGCAAGGTACGCAAAGTCTTGTCAGTCATTTTTTATCCATCGTATTTTTTCTATGTCGAGCATGAAAACAAAGTGTTTTCTCAAATCATAAATTCTTTCTACAGTCAGCGGTCTGCCACTTCAACACACGCAAGATTCATGAAAACTACCGATGTTTTACAAGCCGAACGCACCCCCATCACCGTTGCTCATGGCGACGGCATCGGCCCCGAAATCATGGCGGTCACCCTGAAAATTCTGGAGGCTGCGGGTGCCCGCATCAACCCCGAAATCATCGAAATTGGCGAGCAGGTGTATCGCAGTGGAAACACCGCAGGCATCGCGCCCAGCGCCTGGGCCAGCCTGCGCCGCACCAAGGTGTTTTTGAAAGCACCAGTCACCACGCCATCGGGCAGCGGCTACAAGAGCCTGAACGTCACCGTGCGAAAAACCCTGGGGCTGTATGCCAACGTGCGCCCCTGTATCAGTTACGCCCCATTCGTCAGCACCCACCACCCCAGGATGGACGTGGTGATCGTGCGCGAGAACGAGGAAGACCTATACGCGGGCATCGAGCACCGCCAGACTGATGAGGTGTTTCAGTGTCTGAAGCTCATCACGCGCCCCGGCTGCGAAAAAATTGTGCGCTACGCCTTCGAATACGCGCGCAGCCACGGCCGCAAAAAAGTCACCTGCATGGTCAAAGACAACATCATGAAGATGACGGACGGTCTGTTCTACCAGGTGTTTCAGGAGATTGGTGCCCAGTACCCCGACATTCAAACCGAGCGCTACATCATCGACATTGGCACGGCCCGCATAGCCACCCACCCCGAGCGCTTTGACGTGATCGTCACGCCCAACCTGTATGGCGACATCATCAGCGATGTGGCTGCCGAGATTGCCGGCAGCGTGGGCCTGGCGGGCAGCGCCAACATTGGCGAGCACGTGGCCATGTTTGAGGCCATTCACGGCAGCGCACCCGACATTGCGGGCACCGGCCAGGCCAACCCCAGCGGCCTGCTGCTGGGCGCAGTCATGATGCTGGTGCACATTCGCCAGGCCGACGTGGCGCAAACCATTCACAACGCCTGGCTGCGCACGATCGAAGACGGCCTGCACACCGCCGACTTGAAGGGCGAACGCACCCAGCGCGTGGTCAGCACCGATGCGTTTGGCCAGGCCGTGATTGAGCGGCTGGGCCAGCTACCCCAGCACTTTGGTGCTGTGGCTTACAGCAACCCGCCCGCTGCGGCACCCAACCCGCAACCGCTGTACACCCGTCGGCCGGCGGCCAAAAAAGAGATGGTAGGGGTCGATGTATTCGTGCACGCCGCCGACTGCAGCCCTGACTTTCTGGCGGGCCGCCTGAGCACGCTGGCCACACCCGCGCTGAAGCTGCAAATGATCACCAACCGCGGCGTGAAGGTATGGCCCGGCGGCTTTCCTGAAACCTTTTGCACCGACCATTGGCGCTGCCGCTTTCTGACGGCTGCGGCCGACCAGACGATTGCGCACAGCGACATCATCGATTTGCTGGCCCGCGTGACGCAAGGTGGGATGGACGTGATCAAGACTGAGAACCTGTGCACCTTTGACGGCGAACAGGGATTTGCGCTGGGGCAAGGTCAGTAGTGGCTGACGGCGGAGCTACCCGTACAGCCGCGAAGTTTTGGGCAGATGCGCCATTAAAAACTCCATCTGATCGGCCAGGATTCGGCGGTTGCGCAGAATGAAGTCTTCCCACAGGCTGGGCACGTAGGGCGCGTAGAGCAGCGGCATGCGGGCCTGCTCGGGCGTGCGGCTGCTCTTGCGGTGGTTGCAGGCACGGCAAGAGGTGACCACATTCATCCAGTGGTCCTGGCCGTTTTGCGCGTAGGGAATGATGTGCTCGCGCGTCAACTCTTCTTCGTGAAAGTCGCCGCCGCAATACGCACACACATTGCGGTCGCGTGCGAAAAGCTTGCTGTTGGTCAGACCGGGCCGCAGGTCAAAGGGGTTGATATTGGGTACGCCGCGCGTGCCGATGATGCTGCTGACGACAATTTTCGACTGCTCACCGGTCATCGCGTTGTGTCCGCCGCGAAACACCGCCACCTCGCCGCCCACTTCCCAGCGCACATCTCCCGCAGCGTAATGAATCACCGCTTGCTCAAGCGACACCCACGATTGGGGCAAGCCCTGGGCTGACAACTTCAACACCTTCACGGCACGCCTCCTTCAACAAGAAAAGGGACATTCAGCAAAAAGACGATAAACGGGATGGTTTACCTGCAGGACAATATAACCTGCTTTGATGACATTCTTGCCCTCCAGCGCTTGACCGTATTGCTCAAGCTGCTATCAAAAACATACCAGATCAGTTCCCTTGCCGTCACCCACCATGCAGATTTTTCGAGGTATTGATTCCCCGCGATTGCCCGCCGCGTGCGCCCTGACCATCGGCAACTTTGACGGCGTGCACCGCGGTCACCAAGCCATGCTGGCGCTGCTGAAAAACGAGGCCCAGCACCGCAGCGTGCCCAGTTGTGTGATGACCTTTGAGCCTCACCCGCGCGACTACTTTGCCAAAGTCTCAGGCAAGGCTGACCTGGTCCCGGCCCGCATTGCCACCCTGCGCGACAAGCTCACCGAGCTGGCCCGCTGCGGCATCGACCAATGCCTGGTGCTGCCCTTTAACGCGCGCCTGGCCTCGCAACCACCCGGGCAGTTCATTGAAAACATGCTGCGACGTGGCCTGGGCGTGCGGTATGTGCTGGTGGGTGACGACTTCCGTTTTGGGGCCAAACGCGCGGGCGACTACGCCATGCTGGACGCCGCAGGCGATGTGAACGGCTTTGATGTGGCCCGCATGAACAGCTACGAAGTGCACCAACTGCGCGTGTCCAGCTCGGCTGTACGCGACGCCTTGCGGCATGGCCGCATGACCGACGTTGCAGCGCTGCTAGGTCGTCCTTACAGCATCAGCGGGCATGTGGTGCATGGCCGCAAACTCGGACGCAACCTGGGAGCGGGTGACGCGAGGCCGGGCGGATTTCGCACGTTGAACCTGCGCTTTGCCCACTGGAAACCCGCCGCCAGCGGTATTTTTGTGGTTCACGTGCATGGCTTGGGCGATCAAGCCGTGCCGGGTGTAGCCAACCTCGGCGTGCGCCCCTCGCTTGACCCAAGCGACATCAACGGCGGCCGCGTGCTGCTGGAAACCCATTGCCTGCGCTGGCCGGTCAGCCTGGGTGCTGAGGGGGGCTACGGTAAACTGATCCGTGTGGAACTGCTGCACAAACTACACGACGAACGGGCCTACGACGGCCTGGATGCCTTGACGCAAGGCATCGCGCGTGATTGCGACGATGCGCAGGCGTGGCTGGCGCAAAACGCCGCAGATTTAAACACTGTGCGAATTTGAAGGGGCTGCGAGCCACCCGGCTTGCAAGCAGCCCCGCTCCTTGTTTTGCAGCCTGCATGCACCCTGCACGGCGTCATCTTCACATTCAGTCCAAACACCGTCATGACCACAGAAAAAACTGACTATCGCGCCACCCTGAACCTGCCCGACACGCCGTTCCCCATGCGCGGCGACCTGCCCAAGCGCGAGCCGGGTTGGGTTAAGGAATGGGACGAAAAAGGCATCTATAAAAAGCTGCGCGATGCGCGAGCGGGCAAGCCAAAATTTATCCTGCACGACGGCCCGCCGTATGCCAATGGCCAGTTGCACGTGGGCCATGCGGCCAACAAGATCTTGAAAGACATGATCGTGAAGGCGCGCCAGCTCAAGGGGCTGGACGCGCAATACATCCCGGGCTGGGATTGCCACGGTTTGCCGATCGAAAACGCGATAGAAAAGCTTCATGGTCGCAAACTGACAAGGGACGAGGTTCAGGCCAAAAGCCGCGCATTTGCCACCGAGCAGATCGCCCAACAAATGACCGATTTCAAGCGCCTGGGCGTGCTCGGCCAGTGGGACAAACCGTACCGCACGATGGACTTTGCGACTGAGGCGCAGGAGTTACGGGCGCTGAAAAAAGTGGTGGAGCGTGGGTTTGTCTACCGGGGACTGAAGCCCACGTATTGGTGCTTTGACTGCGGTTCTTCGCTGGCGGAGTTTGAAATTGAGTACGCGGACAAGAAGTCGCAGACGCTGGATGTGGGGTTTTTGTGTGCGCAGCCGGAGAAGGTTTTTGCAGCGTTCGGCCTGCCCTCACCCCAGCGCGAAAACCCTGACTCGCTCCCTCTCCCCCCGGGGGAGAGAGCAGGGGTGAGGGCTGCTGGTGCGGACAAACCCATCTTCGCGGTCATCTGGACCACCACCGCCTGGACCATTCCCGCCAACCAGGCGCTGAACCTGAACCCGGAACTGACCTACGCCCTGGTCGATACGCCACGTGGCCTGCTGCTGTTGGCTGAATCACTCGTAGACAAATGCCTGGAGCGCTACCAGCTCACCGGATCCGTGCTGGCCACCTGCCAGGGCGAGAAACTCGACCGCATCAACTTCAAACATCCCCTGGCGCACGTCCATGAAGGCTACGACCGCTTTAGCCCCGTCTTCCTGGCCGACTACGCCACCGCCGACGACGGTACCGGCATCGTGCATTCAGCGCCCGCTTACGGCGTGGAAGACTTCAACTCCTGCATCAAGAACGGCATGACCTACGACGAGGTACTCAACCCCGTGCAAGGCAACGGCGTGTACGCGCCTGACCTGCCACTGTTCAGCGGACAGTTCATCTGGAAGGCCGCGCCGGTGGTCATTGACACGCTGCGCGAGGCCGACCGCCTGTTTGCCACGCAGAACATCGAGCACAGCTACCCGCATTGCTGGCGGCACAAAACGCCGGTGATCTACCGCGCATCGGCGCAGTGGTTCATCCGCATGGATGAAGGCGTTGGCGTTTTCACCACCGACAAGGCTCCGCAAACCCTGCGCCAAACCGCATTGGCTGCGATAGAAAACACCAGTTTTTACCCCGAGAACGGCCGCGCCCGTCTGCGCGACATGATTACCGGCCGGCCTGACTGGTGCATCAGCCGCCAGCGCAACTGGGGCGTTACATTGCCGTTTTTTACCCACAAGGCCACTGGCGAACTGCACCCGCGCACGCTTGAACTCATCGACCAGGCTGCAGCCATCGTGGAGGCAGGCGGCGTGGAAGCCTGGAGCCGACTTTCTTCGACCGACGTGTTGGGCGATGAAGGCAATGATTACGACAAGAGCACCGACATTCTGGAAGTCTGGTTTGACTCCGGCACCACCCACTTCACCGTGCTCAAAGGCAGCCACGGCGACCAAGATGCGCAAGGGCGCTACCTGCACGCGCACAACGCTGGCCCCGAGGCTGATTTGTATCTGGAGGGCCACGACCAGCACCGCGGCTGGTTCCACTCGTCGCTGTTGACCAGCGCGGCGATGAATGGCCGAGCGCCTTACAAAGGCTTGCTCACCCACGGTTTCACCGTGGATGGCCAGGGCCGCAAGATGAGCAAGAGCCTGGGCAACGTGGTGGCACCGCAAGTGGTCAGCGACAAGATGGGCGCAGAAATTTTGCGCCTGTGGTGCGCCGCCACCGACTACTCGGGCGACCTGGCGATTGACGACAAAATTCTGGCCCGCGTGGTCGACACCTACCGCCGCATCCGCAACACGCTGAAATTCCTTCTGGCCAATATCAGCGACTTCGATGCTGCCAAAGACGCGGTTCCATTCAACCAGTTGCTCGAAATCGACCGCTACGCCCTGGCCCGCGCCGCTCAGTTGCAAGCCGACATCCTGGCCCACTTTGAGGTGTACGAATTTCACCCCGTGGTCACCAAGCTGCAGCTGTATTGCAGTGAAGACCTGGGCGGTTTTTATCTGGACGTGCTCAAGGACCGCCTGTACACCACCGCCGCCAGAAGCCTGGCCCGGCGCAGCGCCCAAACCATGCTGCACCAGATCACCCACGCCATGCTGCGCTGGATGGCCCCGTTCCTCAGCTTCACCGCTGAAGAGGCGTGGAAAGACTTTGGCCACTCCCAATCCATCTTCCTGGAAACCTACGCCCAGCTGCCGCAGCCCGACGCAGCGCTGATTGCCAAGTACAGCCGCATCCGCGAGTTGCGCGACCTGGTTAACAAAGACATTGAAGCCCTGCGTGCGCAAGGCCAGGTCGGCTCATCGCTACAAGCCAACGTGGTGTTGGCCGTGCCCCCGCAAGACCACGCCCTGCTGGCGACATTGGGTGACGATTTGAAATTTGTGTTCATCACATCTGCTATCGAATTAGAAGCTGCTCCAGCAGTATCTATAAGGGTGAAACCCTCGGTTGACGTTAAATGCGAGCGCTGCTGGCACTACCGCCCCGACGTGGGCCACGACAGCGCCCACCCCACAATTTGCGGGCGCTGCGTGAGTAATTTGGTTGGGGCGGGGGAAGTGCGGACAATTGCGTGAAACTTGACTCAGGAGTTGCATCATGACCACCGACGAACTTGAAGCGCAGACCGCCAAAATTGCAGCACCCTTGCTCGCCTTGCCCCCTGCACAACGACACGCGTTAATAGGCAAGCTGTGGGACAGCCTGAGCGAAAACGACGTTTCGCCTCCATCGTGGCTATTGCCTGAGTTACAGCGGCGGCGCGCGCAGTTACAAGAGAATCCTGACTCAGCGTTAGCCTGGAACGCAATACAAGCAGCCATCAAGCAGAAGCACGGCATTTGAATGCGCGCTGTTCAATTCGAAGTTCAGGCCGCTCGAGAATTCAATTCGGCGATTGACTGGTATGCGGATATTGACCGCAAACTGGCCGCTGACCTGAACGTTGTTGTGCAAGAAGCGCTCAACCGAGCGGCCCGAAATCCCTTGCAATTCAAGCTTGCGTTGGGCACTTTCCGAAGCATCAATCTGGTGCGTTTTCCATATCAAATCTATTTCGATTTCAGTGACAGCCTACTGACGGTGTATTGCTTTTTTCATACCGCGCAAGACCCCGCTCTTTTGCAACGCCGCCTGTCCAATTAATCAATTACCTTCCGACCATGGCCACCCGCAAATTCTTCAACAAAACGTCCAGCATCCTCCCGTGGCTGGGCTTGGCGCTCATCATCATCCTGGCCGACCAGTTCACCAAAACGCTGATCCTGGGTTACTACAAGCTGGGCGATGCGACCTACGTCACCAACTTTTTCAACGTGGTGCGGGCGCACAACTCGGGCGCGGCGTTTTCGTTCCTGAGCAACGCAGGCGGCTGGCAGCGCTGGTTTTTTACCGGCATTGGCGTGGCGGCCGCCATCTTCATCATCTGGATGCTGCGTGCCCACGCCGGTCAGCGCCTGTTTGCGTTTGCGCTCAGCTGCATTTTGGGCGGTGCTATTGGCAACGTGGTGGACCGCCTGCTGCACGGCTACGTGGTGGACTTTCTGGACTTTCATGTGGGGGGCTGGCACTTCCCGGCGTTCAACGTGGCCGACGCCGCCATCAGCATTGGCGCGGCCTGTCTGATCCTGGACGAAATCCTGCGGGTACGGCGCTCCCGATAGTCACCTATTCACTATGAAAATAGTAGCTGCTTGAGCAGTATTGACAAGGGCTATCGGCCCTTTTGACTTAAATTGACGCACCACGGCCACCCTTCATGACTCCAGACCTCTTCATTGCCAAATGGGGCCCCGGTGGCCCGGCGTTCGCGCTGAATGAAGAGCAGGGCGCGCAAAGCACCGGCTTGCCC
>JAYUXO010000063.1:0-12763 GCA_043753505.1 Comamonadaceae bacterium | reverse complement strand
TTGACCCACTGGGCTCCTACGGTATTTGCAGCCTCTGTCAGGAAACCGACGGTTGCACCGGTTTGCGCACCAATCCAATTGGCCAATGTCAGCAGACTGGCGGCGTTCACATGGTGCGCCGCCGCGTTGCCTAGCAGCACCGCTTTGCGTTCGCCGCCCAGCAGGCTTTTGGCAATGGCTGTAGCGGCATCGGTGACATAGCCCGCTGCGGGAGCGTCCACGCCTTTCACGGCAGCAATGGCAGCGGCCACATCCGATAAGGCCTGCGCCCACTGCGCGGCGGGTGTGACCACGCTGTATGCGACGGGCATCGCCCAGTCATATGCTACTGAATTGATAGCTGCTACAGCACATCCCTTGCGGGTTGACTGCCGAATTCGCTGGGCAAACAGCGGGTGATCCTTGCGCAGGTTGGTGCCTACCACCAGCACACGCTGCAGATTGGACAGTGATGCAATCGAGGTGCCAAGCCAGCGCACCCCTTCAGCAGGTAAAAACTGTGCGTGACGCAATCGCGAATCGACGTTGTCACTGCCCAGACCGCGTACCACTTGACCCGTTAAGTACAGCTCTTCCAGCGTGCTATGCGGGCTGATCAGTGCGCCAATGCTGGCGGCACCGTGGTCGGCCTTGATTTGTTTCAGGCCATTGGCCACGTACTCCAGTGCAGTTTGCCAATCTACAGGCTGCCATTGCCCGCCCTGCTTGAGCATGGGCTGGGTCAGACGCTCGTCGCTGTTCAAGGCTTCGTAAGAGAAGCGGTCACGGTCAGCAATCCAGCACTCGTTGACGGCTTCATTTTCCAGCGGCAGCACGCGCATGACCTTGTGATTTTTCACCTGGACGACCAGATTCGCACCGGTGGAATCGTGCGGGCTGATGGACTTGCGACGGCTCAGTTCCCAGGTGCGGGCGCTGTAGCGGAAGGGCTTGCTGGTCAAAGCGCCCACAGGGCAAATGTCAATCATGTTGCCTGACAACTCGGAATCTATCGTGTCGCTGACGATGGTGGTGATCTCGGAGTGTTCGCCCCGGTGAATCATGCCCAGTTCCATCACGCCGGCCACCTCCTGGCCAAATCGCACGCAACGGGTGCAGTGGATACAGCGACTCATCTCCTGCATGGAAATCAGTGGCCCCACGTCTTTAACCGCCACCACGCGCTTTTCTTCTTCATAGCGCGAAGCGGAGCCGCCGTACCCAACCGCGATGTCTTGCAACTGACATTCGCCACCCTGGTCGCAAATTGGGCAATCCAGCGGATGGTTGATGAGCAAAAACTCCATCACCGACTGCTGTGCTTTGACGGCCTTGTCGCTCTTGGTCCGCACGATCATGCCGTTGGTCACCGGGGTGGCGCAGGCGGGCATGGGCTTGGGCATCTTTTCTACATCGACCAGGCACATGCGGCAATTGGCGGCGATAGACAGCTTCTTGTGATAGCAAAAGTGCGGAATATAGGTGCCCGCTTTGTCAGCCGCATGCATGACCATGCTGCCCTCTTGCACCTGAACTTTTTCGCCGTCGAGTTCGATTTCGATCATGGATATGTATGTTTCAGCCTGTGACGGTTTCAGACTTGGCGTTTTTGATCATCATTTCAAACTCAGGCCGGAAGTGTTTGATCATTGCCCGCACCGGCATGGCCGCTGCGTCGCCAAGCGCGCAAATCGTGCGGCCCTGAATGTTGTCGGCCAGCGAGTTCAACAGGTCCATATCTGCCGCCCTGCCCTTGCCGGTGTGGATACGATCCACGATACGCCACAGCCAGCCCGTGCCTTCGCGGCAGGGCGTGCACTGACCGCAGGACTCGTGCATGTAGAAGTACGACAAACGCTTGAGCGACTCAACCATGCAACGCGAGTCGTCCATCACGATCACCGCACCTGAGCCCAACATGGAGCCTGCTTTGGCAATTGAGTCGTAGTCCATGGTGCATTCCATCATGGCGGCAGCGGGCAGCACCGGCGCAGACGAACCGCCAGGAATTACCGCTTTTAAGGTGCGGCCTTTGCGCACGCCACCAGCCAGTTCCAGCAATTTGGGAAACGGCGTGCCGAGCGGAATTTCGTAGTTGCCGGGCAGCTCCACATCGCCCGAGACGGAATAGATCTTGGTACCGCCGTTGTTGGGTTTTCCAATTTCCAGATACGCCTGGCCACCGTTGCGAATGATCCAGGGCACCGCTGCAAAGGTTTCGGTGTTGTTGATGGTGGTGGGCTTGCCGTACATGCCAAAGCTGGCCGGAAACGGGGGTTTGAAACGCGGCTGGCCTTTTTTTCCTTCCAGCGATTCGAGCAAGGCGGTTTCTTCGCCGCAGATGTAGGCACCAAAGCCATGAAATGCATGCAGCTGAAAAGTGAAATCACTACCCAGAATTTTGTCGCCCAACAGGCCGGCTGTTCTGGCCTCTTCAAGGGCTTCCTCAAACCGATCGTAGGTGGTAAAGATTTCGCCATGAATGTAGTTGTAACCAACGCTGATGCCCATGGCGTAAGCAGCGATGGCCATGCCTTCAATCACGATGTGGGGATTGAACTGCAGGATGTCGCGGTCTTTGCAGGTGCCAGGCTCACCCTCGTCAGAGTTGCACACCAAGTACTTTTGACCAGGAAACTGGCGCGGCATGAAACTCCACTTCAAGCCGGTAGGAAAACCAGCACCGCCGCGACCACGCAACGCAGACTCTTTGACCGTGGCAATGATCTGATCCTGCGTCATCGGCTCGCCGCCGTCGACGCCCAGAATCTTGCGCAGGGCTTGGTAGCCACCGCGCGCCACGTAGTCTTTCAAGCACCAGTTGGTGCCATTCAGGTCGACCAGAATTTGTGGGGTGATGTGTCGGTTGTGAAAGCAGGTTTGCACGCCCGTGGCCTGGAATTGCGCCAGTACTTGTTGGGCGTTCATACCTTGGCCCCTTCCTGGCTCGCGCCTTTCAGTCCGTCAATCAACTGGTCGAGTTTGTCGTGGCTCATGAAGCTGCACATGGTGCGGTCGTTGACCAGCATCACGGGCGAATCGGCGCATGCGCCCAGGCATTCGCTTTGCTGCACGGTGAAAAGACCGTCAGCCGTTGTGCCGCCCATGTCCACACCCAGCTTGCGGCACAAATGGTCCAGGGCTTTCTGGCCATCGCGCAACTGGCATGGAAGATTGGTGCACACATTCAGCTTGTACTTGCCAACCGGCTGCTGGTTGTACATGTTGTAAAAAGTGGTCACCTCGTGCACGGCAATCGGGGCCATGTTCAGGTAACTGGCAATCTCGCGCTCAGCATCGAGTGACACATAACCTTGCTCCAGCTGCACGATAGCCAGACAGGCCATCACAGCAGACTCTTTATGGTCGACCGGATACTTGGCAATTTCGCGGTCAAAACGTTGGCGCATCGTCTTCATCGATCAATCTCTCCAAACACAATGTCCATGGTGCCAATGATCGCGACCGCATCGGCAATCATGTGCCCACGGCCCATTTCATCCAGCGCGGCCAGATGCGGAAAGCCTGGCGGGCGAATTTTCAGGCGGTAGGGTTTGTTGGCACCGTCGCTGACGATGTAGATGCCGAATTCGCCCTTGGGATGCTCCACCGCCGCATAGGCCTGGCCCTCGGGCACATGAAAGCCTTCAGTGAACAGTTTGAAATGGTGAATCAGCTCTTCCATGTTGGCTTTCATGGATTCGCGGTCGGGCGCAGCCACCTTGTGGTTGTCGGTGATCACCGGGCCAGGGTTCACGCGCAACCAGTCCACACACTGCTTGATGATGCGGTTGGACTGTTTCATCTCTTCCATGCGCACCAGATACCGGTCGTAACAATCGCCCGTGACGCCGACGGGCACGTCAAAGTCCATGCGGTCATACACGTCATAAGGCTGTTTTTTGCGCAAGTCCCATGCAATACCGGAGCCGCGCAGCATGGGTCCGGTAAAGCCAAGATTCAGTGCCCGCTCGGGTGTGACCACACCGATACCCACCGTGCGCTGTTTCCAGATACGGTTATCGGTTAACAGGGTGTGGTACTCGCCAAGGTAACCGTTAAAACGCTGCGTGAATGAGTCGATGAAGTCCAGCATCGAGCCCGAACGCTCGTCGTTTAGCGCCTTGATCGCGCGGTCGTTACGCACCTTGCTGGCCTTGTACTGCGGCATGGTGTCGGGCAGATCGCGGTAGACGCCACCGGGACGAAAGTAAGCGGCATGCATGCGGGCACCCGAGACGGCCTCATACATATCAAACAGGTCTTCGCGCTCGCGGAAGGCATACAACAGGATGCCCATGGCACCGCAGTCCAGTCCATGCGCACCCAACCACAACAGGTGGTTCATCAGCCGGGTGATTTCGGCAAACATCACGCGGATGTATTGCGCGCGCTCGGGTACTTCCAGGCCCATCAGTTTTTCAATGGCCAGACAGTAGGCGTGCTCGTTACACATCATGGACACGTAATCGAGCCTGTCCATGTAAGGCAGCGACTGGATGTAGGTCTTGCTCTCGGCCAATTTTTCGGTGGCGCGGTGCAACAGGCCGATGTGCGGGTCGGCGCGCTGGATGACTTCGCCGTCCAACTCCAGTACGAGGCGCAGTACGCCATGTGCAGCGGGGTGCTGGGGACCGAAATTCAGGGTGTAATTTTTGATTTCAGCCATGGTCAGTGCTCCGATGGGCTGCCAGTGGGCCGGTCTGGGTCACCTCTGGGGACGACCACGACGTAAAGCGCGCAGTGTGGGGGCTCATTGAATTCCCCCGTAGTTGTCTTCACGGATGATGCGCGGGACGATCTCGCGCGGCTCAATACTGACCGGCTGGTAGATCACCCGCTTGCGCTCGGCGTCGTAACGCATCTCCACATGCCCCGAGACGGGGAAATCTTTACGGAAGGGGTGACCAATGAAGCCGTAGTCGGTCAACAGGCGGCGCAGGTCGTTGTGGCCTTCGAACACGATGCCAAACAAATCAAACGCTTCACGCTCAAACCAGTTGGCGGCGCTCCAAACCGGAGTGAGCGAGGCGATGGCGGGCATGTCGTTATCGGGTGCAAACACCTTCAGCCGCACGCGCTGGTTCAGACTGACCGAGAGTAAATGCGACACCACGCTGTACCGCAAACCGTCGTAAGCGCCGTCTTTGTATTCGGAAAAATCGATGCCACACAGGTCGATCAGTTGCTCAAACTGGCAACCGGGTGCTTCGCGCAAGGTCTGGGCGACAGCAAGGTAGTCGGCGGCGGACACCACCAGTGTGATCTCCCCCAACTGGACGCTGATCTGGCGAACCTTGTCGCCCACGGCAGCGGCAATTGTGTCTTTCAGGGCATGGGGGTCAACAGCAAATGCAGTCATGTGTGTGTCACCTCTGCTTAAGCCCGTGCAATGGTTTGCGTGCGGCGAATTTTTTGTTGCAGCTGGATGATTCCGTATATCAGTGCCTCAGCAGTGGGCGGGCACCCTGGTACGTACACGTCGACCGGCACGATGCGGTCGCAGCCACGCACCACTGAGTAACTGTAGTGGTAGTAGCCACCGCCGTTAGCACATGACCCCATGCTCAAGACCCAGCGCGGCTCACTCATCTGGTCGTACACCTTGCGAAGCGCCGGGGCCATTTTGTTGCACAGCGTGCCAGCCACAATCATCAAATCAGACTGGCGCGGGCTGGGACGGAATACAACACCGAAACGGTCCAGGTCGTAACGCGAAGCACCTGCGTGCATCATTTCCACAGCGCAGCAGGCCAAGCCGAATGTCATGGGCCACAGCGAGCCGGTTTTGGCCCAGTTGATCACTGAGTCCACCGTGGTGGTGGCAAAGTTTTCTTTGAAAACGCCTTCAATCATGAGTCAAGTCCTGGTGTTTTTCGCGTGAGCGGTTGGGCTGAATCATTCCCAGTCAAGCGCGCCTTTTTTCCACTCGTAGATGAAACCGACGACGAGGATCGCGAGAAACACCATCATGGCCCAAAAGCCCGTAGGGCCGATCTCTTTAAGAGCAACAGCCCAGGGAAACAGGAAGGCGATTTCCAGGTCGAACAAGATAAACAAAATGGCCACCAGGTAGTAGCGCACATCAAACTTCATTCGGGCGTCTTCGAAGGCTTCAAAACCACATTCGTACGGTGAGTTTTTCTCGGCATCAGGACGGTTGGGGCCGAAGATGTAACCCAACGCCTGGGGAGCAACGCCAACGGCGAGGCCGACAAGGATGAACAGGAAAACGGGCAGGTACTGGTCTAGGTTCATCGCACAGAAATGATCTAAGGCGTTGGCTTGAAAAGGCTTCAAGCCAGGCGCATGTGTCTGGTGCCGTCGGCGAGACTCGAACTCGCACAGCTTTCGCCACTACCCCCTCAAGATAGCGTGTCTACCAATTTCACCACGACGGCGGTTTTTTCTGCCCTGATCGCATGAGGAACACACCCCGTTGTTGAGGCGGCGATTGGCTTGCAAGGCAGCCTGAGAGTTTACCCGTAAAGAGCCGCTGCCTTGGAATGCAGCGCTATTTGCTTGGCCCTATTTGGTGGGGATTTGGGTTGCACCGGACGCTCCTGGCGCAGGAATGGCTGCAGCACCGGTTGTAGCGGGTGCCACACTGGGTGCAGTGGTGGCGGGAATCTGGGCGGCTCCGGTAGGAGCCGAGGCGGCGCGCCTGACATCCGACGCAGAAGTACCCGGAATCGCAGCCGCAGGGCCGTCAAGCACACTGCCCGATTCGACGGGGCGCAGGTTGCCAAAATAGGCCAGGGCTAGCGTGCAGGCGAAAAACACGGCAGCCAGTACGCCGGTCGAGCGAGACAGGAAGTTGGCGCTGCCGCTGGCGCCAAACAGACTACCGGCACTACCGCCGCCGAATGCAGCGCCCATGTCGGCACCCTTGCCGTGCTGAATCAGTACCAGGACGATCATGACCAGTGCGGACAGCATTTGAATGGCCAAAATGATGGTGAGAAGAACGTTCATTAATTACTCCTAATTCGATAGCTGCTTGAGCAAGCGCCTAGCGGGCTGCAGCAATGATTTGCATAAATTCGGCGGCTTTGAGCGAGGCACCACCAATCAACCCGCCGTCAATATCAGGCTGGCTGAGCAATGACGCGGCGTTGGCTGCGTTCATGCTGCCGCCGTACAAGATGGGAATGCGCTTGTCTTGTGTGGTGGCTGCTTTGAGCTGGATGCGCAGCACTGCGTGAACCGCTTGCGCCTGCTCGGGTGTGGCGGTTTTGCCAGTGCCAATGGCCCACACGGGCTCATAAGCCACCACGATTTCGCCGATGCAGTAACCGTTGACACGAATCACTGCGGCCAGTTGACGTTTGACGACCTGTTCAGTCTGACCTGCATCGCGCTGTGCCAAGGTTTCACCGACGCAGACGATGGGCGTAATGCCTGCGGCCAGCGCAGCCTTGGCTTTGTCGGCCACCACCACGTCCGTCTCGCCGTGGTGCTGACGGCGCTCGCTGTGGCCCACGATGACAAAACGCACACCAAACTCTTTGAGCATCGCTGCTGATGTTTCACCCGTGAACGCCCCAGCAGCTTGCGAAGAAATGTCTTGCGCTCCTAATTCAATAGCTGCTCCAGCAAGTAATAACTGGGCTTGAGGCAGATATGGCATAGAAACACATACTGCAATCTGGCAGGCAGGCGATTTCACGCTGGCCATCAGTTCGCGCAGTAGGGCCTCGTTGGCAACCAGGTTGCCGTTCATCTTCCAGTTGCCCACAAGCAGTTTCCGGCTCATGCAGAACTCCACGTCAAAACAATCTTGCCAATGTGCCGATTCGATTCCATTAGCGTATGGGCCTGCTCTGCGCCCTGCTCGCTCGCCGCGTCAAACGTACTGTGAATCACCGGCTTGACAGCTCCGTTTTCCAATAGTGGCCAGACGTTTTTTTTCAACGCTTGGGCAATCGCGGTTTTGAAGGCAATTGAGCGGGGCCGCAAGGTAGAACCAGTGATCGTCAGGCGCTTGCGCAGCACCAGACCCGCATTGATTTCACTTTGAACACCGCCCTGCACCGCAATAATGACCATACGCCCGTCTTCCGCCAGACACTCGATCTCTCGGGCCACATAGCTTCCCGCCACCATGTCCACAACCACATCCACGCCGCGTCCGCCGGTCATTCGCTTGACCTCGGCGGCAAAGTCGTGGGTTTTGTAATTGATGGCGTGGTCGGCGCCCAAAGCGATGCAGGCTTGACACTTGTCGTCGCTACCCGCCGTCACGATCACCATCGCAGCGCCCAGTGCCTTGGCCATCTGAATGGCTGTAACGCCTATGCCGCTGGAGCCGCCTTGAATTAACAATGATTCGCCAGCTTGCAAACGCGCCCGGTCAAACACATTGCTCCAGACAGTGAAAAACGTCTCCGGCAGGCTGGCTGCTTCGATGTCGCTCAACCCCGTCGGCACGGGCAGACATTGCCCGACCGGTGCCACACAAAACTGCGCGTAACCGCCACCGGCCACCAAAGCACACACACGGTCACCGACTTTCAAACCGGCCTGCGCCATCGCGGCTTGGTCACCCGACACGATGACACCCGCCACTTCCAGCCCCGGCAAATCCGACGCACCGGGTGGCACCGGGTAGTTGCCGGTGCGTTGCAGCACGTCAGGCCGGTTCACGCCGCTGGCGGCCACGGCAATCAGTACCTCGCCTGTGCCCGCCACTGGCTGCACCCGCTCGCACGGCCGCAGCACCTCCGGTGGGCCAAAACGAGTAATTTGTATGGCTTTCATGGTCATTTAGTGGTCATTTCTTGAGCAATTTTCAATCTAGCCCTTGTTGATACTGCTCAAGCAGCTATCAAAGAAATAGCAATGTCACTTACTCGTGAGAACTGTTTCCACCCCGTGGCTCCTGCGCCGGGCGGTCCTGCCCACTGGAGGGGCGCTCGATCAGAGCCTTCATTGACAGCTTGACGCGGCCTTTCTCGTCGGTCTCCATCACCTTGACTTTGACAATCTGGCCTTCGCTCAGGTAGTCGCTGACTTTTTCCACCCGCTCGTGCGCAATCTGGCTGATGTGCAGCAAACCGTCTTTGCCGGGCAGCAAATTAATCAGCGCGCCAAAGTCGAGAACCTTGGTCACCGGGCCTTCATAGATCTTGCCGATTTCCACTTCAGCGGTGATTTCAGCGATGCGGCGCTTGGCTTCCTCAGCCTTGGCACCGTCGGTGGCGGCAATCGTGATGGTGCCGTCTTCCTCAATATTGATCTGACAGCCTGTTTCTTCAGTCAGCGCACGGATGACGGCGCCACCCTTGCCAATCACGTCGCGGATTTTTTCCGGATTGATCTTCATGGTGTACAGCTTGGGCGCGAAGTTACTCACTTCGGTCTTGGCCTCACCCATCGCGTCCTGCATCTTGCCCAGAATGTGCATACGGGCTTCTTTGGCCTGGGCCAGCGCCACTTGCATGATTTCTTTGGTGATGCCCTGGATCTTGATGTCCATCTGCAGTGCGGTGATGCCGTTGGTGGTTCCCGCTACTTTGAAGTCCATGTCACCCAGATGATCTTCGTCGCCCAGGATGTCGGTCAGCACCGCAAAGCGGTTGCCGTCCTTGATCAAACCCATGGCAATGCCCGCTACGTGCGCCGTCATGGGTACGCCCGCATCCATCAAGCTCAGGCAACCACCGCAGACCGAAGCCATCGACGAAGAGCCATTGGATTCGGTGATTTCCGAGACCACGCGCATGGTGTAGGGGAAAACTTCCTTGCTCGGCAACACGGCAACGAGGGCCCGCTTGGCCAGGCGGCCATGGCCGATTTCGCGGCGCTTGGTGCTGCCCATGCGGCCCACTTCGCCGGTGGCGAACGGAGGCATGTTGTAGTGAAACATGAAGCGGTCTTCGTAGTCGCCACTGAGCGCATCAATGCGCTGCGCATCGCGCTCGGTACCCAGCGTGGTGACCACCAAAGCCTGGGTTTCACCGCGCGTGAACAAGGCCGAGCCGTGAGTGCGGGGCAGCACGCTGTTGCGGATTTCAATGGGGCGCACGGTGCGTGTATCGCGGCCGTCGATGCGCGGCTCGCCTTGCAGAATCTGGCTGCGCACCAGCTTGGCTTCCACATCAAACAACAGGTTTTGCACCAGCGCGTTGTCGTAAGGAATGTCGCCTGCTTTCAGAGCGGTGTGTACTTCGGCATAAGCCGTGCGCAGGGCTTGTGTACGGGCCTGCTTGTCGCGGATTTCGTAGACAGCTTTGAGCTTGTCACCGGCCAGCGTGTTGATTTGCGCAATCAACGGTTCATTCTTCGGCTCAGGCTGCCAGTCCCACACGGGTTTGCCCGCGTCCTTGACCAGTTCGTGAATGGCGTTGATGGCGATGCGCGCCTGCTCGTGACCAAACACAATGCCGCCCAGCATCACTTCTTCAGACAGTTGCAGCGCTTCGGACTCGACCATCAGCACAGCCGATTCGGTACCCGCAACAACCAGATCCATCTGGCTGTCTTTACGCTGCGTCTGACCCGGGTTGAGCACGTATTCGCCGTTGATATAGCCCACGCGGGCCGCGCCCATGGGGCCTGCAAACGGAACACCGGAGATGGCCAACGCGGCGCTGGAGCCGATCAGGGCCGCAATGTCGGCATCCACTTCAGGGTTTAGCGACAGGGTGTGAATGACCACATGCACTTCGTTCAAAAAACCTTCCGGAAACAGCGGGCGGATCGGGCGGTCGATCAGGCGGCTGGTCAACGTCTCATGCTCGCTGGGCTTGGCTTCGCGTTTGAAAAAGCTGCCGGGGATCTTGCCTGCAGCGTATGTTTTCTCGATGTAGTCCACGGTCAGCGGGAAAAAATCTTGTCCGGGCTTGGCTGACTTGGATGCCACCACAGTTGCAAGCACCACGGTGCCTTCGATGCTGACGATGACCGCACCACCGGCCTGGCGGGCAATTTCGCCGGTCTCCAGGGTCACGCTGTGTTGGCCCCACTGGAAGGTTTTGCTGACTTTGTTAAACAAGCTCATGAATAGCTCCTGGTTTATCTGCAAAGGGGTGCGGGCCACCCCCAAAAGCCGGTTGCTTGTTGCAGAACACGATGCCATTCCAGGGTTGTTCATCCACTGAAAAATCAGCCGAAAAACTCTGGAATGACACAGCTTCGCTCCGCTACGTCTCAACCCGAAAAATGAAAAATCAAAGTAAAAAATGCCTGAGTCAGTACACCAACTCAGGCATTTTTCGTGTGTGATGCGGTTACTTGCGCAAGCCCAATTTGGCAATCAAGCCGGTGTAGCGCTGCGCATCTTTAGACTTTAAATAGTCCAGCAACTTGCGGCGGCGGCTGACCATGCGCAGCAGACCGCGACGGCCGTGGTGATCTTTGGCATGGGTTTTGAAGTGCGGCGTCAGTTCGTTGATACGGGCTGTTAGCAATGCCACCTGAACTTCCGGGCTACCGGTGTCACCGGCTTGGCGTGCGTTGTCTTTGACGACAGCGGCCTTGATACTGGATGCGATCATTTTTATGTTTCCTGAATGTTTAACAACTTGCGTGCGGGCGCTGGAACTGCCCCCGACGTGCACTTGTGCCCGGTATGGGCAAAGCCTGTCGATTATAGCCAGCGGCGCAACGAGTCATTTCAGCCAGCCGCGCAAGCGCTCCGTACCCTGCTCCAGCCGTGCCAGGTCTTTGGACGCAAAGCACCAGCGCAGCCAGCCCTGAGCCTCGGGCGCAAAAGCATTTCCCGGCGCCAAGCCCAGCCCCGCCTCCAGCACCAGGCGCTTGGCAGTCACCAGCGAATCGTCATGCCCCGCAAGTTTGAAAAACGCATACATGCCACCCGGCGCCGTGGCCAGCTGCACACCGGGGATGGCCTGCAATAGCGGCACCAAGGTGTCTCGGCAGGTTTTCAGGTGCGCTACCACCGGCGGTGTGACCTCGGCGGCGCGCTGCAATGCCTCCGTGGCAGCGCGCTGGGCGAACACAGGGGCGCACGAGGTGTTGAACTCCAGCAGCTTGCCCATGTGCGGTGTCATGGTGGGCGGCATCACCAGCCAGCCCAGCCGCCAACCGGTCATCAAAAAACTCTTGGAAAAACTGTGAACGACCACCAGGCGGTCATCCGGCGCGGTCACATCCAGAAAACTGGGCGCGCAACTGTTGGCCGTGTCGCCCTCGTAGTACAGGCGCTCGTACACCTCGTCGGCCAGTATCCAGGTGCCGGTCTGGCGGCAATGGGCGACGATGGCCAGTTGCTCGGCTTGGCTCAAGGTCCAGCCCGTGGGGTTGTTGGGGGAATTAACAATCAACAAGCGGGTGGTGGGCGTGATAGCGGCCAGCAGCGCATCGAGGTTGAGAGTCCACGCGCCATTGACGGGCTGGAGAGAAACACACGTTAAACGCGCACCCAGAATGACCGGCTGCGCTGTCAAGTTCGGCCAGACCGGCGTGACAACAACAACCTCGTCGCCTGGATCAATCAAAGCTTGCATGGCCAGCATCAGGGCGTTCACACCACCCGAAGTCACCGCCAGGCGATCAAGCCCTATGGGCGCATGCAAGGTGCCCATGTAGTCGGCAACTGCTTGACGTAGCTCGGGCAGGCCTAAGTTGTGGGAATAAAAAGTCTCGCCCTTTTGCAGTGACTCAATGGCCGCCTGGCGAATGAAATCGGGCGTGACCTCGTCACTCTCGCCAAACCAGAAGGGCAGCACATCCGTGCGGCCCATGGCCGAATTCGCGACTTCACGGATTTTTGATTCCTCGAGGTTTTGTATGGTTTGGCGCATGGCGAAACTGTAGCCCA
>JAYUXO010000062.1:0-5267 GCA_043753505.1 Comamonadaceae bacterium | reverse complement strand
CACCAAGACCTGAGCCATCGCCCGCAGTCGCACCTGGGTGGCCTCATCGGCCGGGTAAAACAGCTCAATGCACAGCTCGTGCAGCGTGATGTCGCGGGGGCTGCCGAAGGTGGTCAGGGTGGTAAACAGCGACAGGTCGTGCCCGCCTAGCGTCAACTCACACGGCACCAGCAGGGCGGGTTCTGCGACCGGGCTGTGCACTGTGGCCGCCTTGAGTGCTTGCACGTTCGGGTAGGTGTAGACCTCTTGCGCGATGAGCGCCAGAGCTTCGTCATGTGCGTCCCATAAACGTCGCTGCAGCACCCCCAACAAATAGCTGCCCCACTGCGCAAAGTTGCGGGTGTGGGCCGCGAAGCCTTCAGGGTGCAGGCTGGCTCGGAAAATATTCAAGGTGGGCTCGCGCAAATGCGCAGGCAGCAGCGACACCATCTGCGCGCCTGCGCTGTTCATGAGCACCACATTCCACTGACCATCCAGCGCAATACCGGGGTAGGGGTCGTGCGCCGCCAGCAGGCGCTGCACGGCGGCGCGCACCGGCTGCATGCGTGCGGAATCCAGACTTTGCTCGGAGTAGCGGGGCGCGTAACCAGCGGCCAGCAGCCAGGTGTTTCGGGTACGCAGCGGCACGTTCAAATAATCGGCAATTGCCATCAGCACCTGGGCGCTGGGTTTTGCGCGCCCGGTTTCAACAAAACTCAGGTGACGCGGGGAAATGTTGATGTCCAGCGCCAGTTCCATCTGGCTGAGCTTGCGCAGGGTGCGCCATTGACGCACCAAGCCGCCCACGCTGCCATCGCGCGGCGCGCTGGCAGGAGAAACGCAGGGAACGTGGGGAAGGGTTTGTTCCAGCAGTTGCATGTTGCAGGCTCCGAGTGGGTGAAGATCGATTATTTGCCTGGCGCACCGGAGCATCCATTACCTGGCAAGTAATCGAGGCACTGCACCGGCTGCGAAAGCGGGCTTGTCGGGGTCGACCGACAGCGGCGCTTGCTGTGGTTCCTGAGATCGTCGCTTTAAAAATCCCGTCCTGGCTGGGCTGAGGAGCGCAAAACCCAGTGGATCAGGGCACGTGCTTGTTTGAGCCGCAGGCCAGGTTGCACGTGACCCCACTGGGTTTGAGCACCGCAAGTTGCCCGCAGCGAAGCGAAGCGACCCAGACTGCGGGTCGCCTTTTCTTTGCTTACTTCTTTTGGTGGAGCAAAACAATGTAAGTCGCTGTCGGGCGACTCCCGACAAGCCCGTTTCACGCACTGGCAGTGTGGGTGCCAACGGCGCTGACGCGGGGTGGGCTTGCTGGTCAGTAAAGAAAGTTGTCCTCATGGAAAAAAATCAGCTTTTTTAGATAAAAAGTGCTTCCCGCCCTTTCATATACTGCTCAAGCAGCTATCAAAATAGTAGTGACTGCATCGAATGAAGTGGCTTGAACACGACAGCTGTCGATGTGCAAGAGGCCAGTTGAGCTGATTGTTTACCCGCCAGGTAATCGACCTGCCGCAGCACCGCGCAGACACTGCACCTGACCCAACGCCGTGTTGCGTCAAAACACAAAAGGAGTGACCCGCCATGCCCCACAACGAACTGCTTCCCCTGGCCGTAGCCCTGTTGATTGGCATACCGGCTTTCGGCTCCTGTATCGGTATTGGCCTGATCAGCATGAAGCTGCTGGAAGGCGTGGCCCGCCAGCCTGAGCTGGCACCGGAGCTGCAAACCAAGTTCTTTCTGGCGGTGGGCATTACCGATGGGGCCTTCATCATTGCCACAGGCATTGGCTTGTGGTTTGCAACTGCGAATCCGTTCAAATAAGACGGTGTAGCTACCGCCTTACCGCCTTACCGCCTTATTAGCGCCCTACTGGCCTGAAAAACGCGTCTAACAGCACCACCAGCGGCGCAAAGTCTTTTGCCAGGCGGGTGCGGTTCACAAAGTAAGCCTCACAGGCCACCGCGAAAAACTCGCTGATGTGGGTGGCACCATAGCTGTTCAGCCACGGCGGCTCTGCGCCGAAGCGCTCGGCCAGGCTGAGTTGGTCGCACAGCTGCACGTAAGCGGCTTGCATCACGGTGTCCCAGTGCTTGCGGGCTGAGCGCGGGCCGCGTGTGCCGGCAAACTGGGGAGGAAGGGGTGGGCACCCGTCGGCCACACCGTCCTGCATGTCCAGTTTGTGCGCAAATTCATGAATGACCAGGTTGTAGCCCACATCTGCCTGGGTGCTGGCGCTGGCCACGTCTTGCCAGCTGAGCGTCACCGGGCCGCCCTGCATGGCTTCGCCGGCAAGCGCTTCGCCGTAGTGGTGCACCACGCCGGCCGCGTCCGTCTGGGTGCGCTGCGCCATCACCGGGCCCGGGTGCACCACGATGCCGACGAAATCGTCATACCAGGTCAGTGCGTGGCCAGGTTTCCAGCGACGTGCCGGAAACTTTTCACCGGGTCGACCCAGGTACAGCAAGGGCAGTACAGCCTGTACGGCAATTGTCAGGGCGATCTCGTCGGTGATCAGCAGACCGTTGCCGCCCGTGAACTCTTTGCTGCCCAAGAAGGCTGCAGCCAGGTGCTGCACGCCGGCTTGCTCGGGAATGGTCAGCTGCTGAACAAACGGGTGCTTCTCCAGCACCCGCTGCCACAGATCGACGGGAATAGCGGGCGCAAGCGGTGCCACTGACGATCCACTCAGGCGTTGCCACCACGCCACCAGTTGCTGGCGGAAAAAACTATGTGCGGTAGCGAACATCATGGCCCGCATCTGGAGCCAGGTTGTGCCGCTGCAAGCCCTGTGCAGTCAGGCGCAGCACTTGCAGGCGCGGTGGCAGGGCCGCAGCATCCCAATCGCTGAGCACCACGCGGGTCAGGTTCTGGCCCTGGGCGTCATGCCCCAGGTCGTGGTCAGCGGCTTGGTGGGTGTGGCCGTGAATCAGCGTGAGGGCATCCGCTTGTTGCAAGGCAGATCGGGCGGCCGACGCGTCGGCGTCCACCCAGGCATCAGCAGGCTGGCTTTGTTTGCGCTGCTCACTTTGCTGGCGCAGGTCGCGGGCGATCGCACGTCTCTTCGCAAGCGGCTGGGCCAGAAAAGCCTGTTGCCAAAGCGGGCCGCGTACATGCTGGCGAAAGGCCTGGTAATCGACATCAGCCAGACACAGCGCGTCGCCATGTGTGAGCAGCCAGCGTTGGTCGGCAAACACCAGCAACGTGGGGTCCAGGATGAGGGTGATGTGCGCGTCTTGTGCAAACTGCGGGCCCAACAAAAAATCGCGGTTGCCATGCATCACAAAAATGCTGTGGCTCTGGCTGGCTGTGCGCAACACGTCAACGCATTCGGCCTCAAGGCTGCCAGGCTCGGCCCCGTCGTCGCCTACCCACACTTCAAACAGGTCACCCAGGATAAAAATCGCGTGGGCCGGAGTGGTTTGCACAAACGCTTTGAAAGCCTGGAAAGTTTCGATTTCGCGGCGCTGCAGGTGCAGATCGGAAATGAAATCAATGATGTGCCAGGCGGCGGGCGCCACCAATTCGACCGCCTGCGTGACGACGTGGGTCATCGTCACGCGTCCCGCAAGACCGAGTTACAGCGCCACGGCTTTTTCAATGATGACGTCGTCTTTCGGCACGTCATCATGAAAGCCCTTGCGACCCGTTTTCACGGCCTTGATTTTGTCCACCACGTCCATCCCCGCCACGACCTTGCCAAATACGGCATAGCCCCAACCCTGGGCCGACGGCGCGGTGTGGTTTAGAAAATCGTTTTTGGAAACGTTGATGAAAAACTGCGAGCTGGCTGAGTGCGGCTCGTTGGTTCGGGCCATGGCCACGGTGTAGTTGTCGTTCTTCAAACCATTGGCGGCTTCGTTTTCAATGTTCGCGTCGGTGGGCTTTTGCGTCATGCCCGGCTCAAAGCCGCCGCCTTGCACCATGAAGCCCGGAATCACGCGGTGAAAAATGGTTTTGTTGTAATGACCCTTGTTCACATAGCTCAAAAAATTGGCCACCGACTTTGGTGCATTGACTGCATCAAGTTCCAGCGTGATCACGCCGTATTCCATGATGTGTAGTTCGACTTGTGGGTTGCTCATGGGTTGATTTCTCGCAGTAAAAGATTTATTTGACCAACGTGGCGGACTTGATCAGCACTTGGGTTTTAGGTGCGTCGCCGGGGAACGGGCCGCCGGGACCCGTGGGTGTGGCCTTGATTTTTTCTACCACGTCCATGCCTTTGATGACTTTGCCAAACACGGTGTAACCGAACAACTGTGGGTTGTTGATGAGGTTGGCGCGCGGTTGGTTGTCGTAAGTGCGGCCACCGAACTCAAACTTGACCACCGGGTCGCCGGGTGGGATCACGGTGGGATCCAGAAATGCGTTGTCTTTCACGTTAATAAAAAACTGCGACGTGGCCGAATTGGGGTCGTTGGTGCGTGCCATGGCCAGCGTGCCCACGATATTTTTGGCGCCACCCTTGGCCAGGGCCTCACGGCCCTCGTGTACCACTGGTGCACGCACAGGTTTTTGCACGTAGCCCGCATCAAAACCACCACCCTGCACCATGAAGTTTTCGATCACGCGGTGAAAAATGGTGCCGTCGTAGTGCTTGTCTTTGACATACTGCAAAAAGTTCTCAACCGTCTTGGGTGCCTTGTCGGGATAAACCTCAACCAGAATTTCACCCATTGACGTATCAAACTTGACGCGTGGTGCGTCCGTGGCCCATGCGAAGCTTGCGGTCATCAACCCGGCTGCGACGGCAGCCGTGGCGATGCGCCGTGTCAAAGCGTAGCGTTGTGTGGTCATCCAATTACTCCTTCAAAAAAAATCTTCCAGCCAGAATCGTTGGCAGTGGCACGGTAAGGGTCAGCATCCCGGGTCCAGTATTGGCGTCGAACGACACCTTTTTGGGTACCTGCCAGTAGCTCGCCAAAGGTTACCACCATCGTTTCCTGGGGCTCTGGGTAACGCAGCAACGACAGGTCTTTGAGTAACACCTCTTTTCCTGCGGCCCGCTCGATGTCCCGTTGCAGGCCAGGCAGCCAATCTGCCAGGGGTTTTCCATTGCCTGAAAAGTCAGCGGTGTAAAAGCTGCGCACGCGCTCCACATTTCCGCTGCTTTTGGCACGTCGCCAAGCGTCCAGCGAGGCCTCAAAACTGCGTGCGGGCGCAATCAGGCTTTGTGGCGTGGTCCAGACCAGGTTTTGTGCAATGACCACTGGCGTGGTTCTTATTTCGACTGTTTTGACAAGGTGCGTCAGATCGCTGTTAGCCATTACCACGCAACCATCCGT
>JAYUXO010000061.1:0-2074 GCA_043753505.1 Comamonadaceae bacterium | reverse complement strand
ACCGGCTGGAGCGCTACCTGGCCGCGCTGGCGACCATTGCGTCTGCCGCCCCGTTGCTGGGTTTGTTGGGTACGGTGATCGGAATGATCGAGATTTTTGGATCTCAGGCACCCGGAACCGGTGGCGGGAGTGCAGTGGGGGGGGGCAATCCGGCGCAACTGGCACAGGGCATCTCGATTGCGCTTTACAACACCGCTTTTGGCCTGATCGTGGCCATTCCAGCGTTGATTTTCTGGCGCTACTTCCGGGCGCTGGTGGACGGATACTTGCTCACGCTGGAACTGGCTTCCGAGCGGTTTGTGCGGCATTTGCTCTCACTGAAAAAATGACAGCCCCCACGTTCCCCCACTGCGTGTGGGTCACTGCCCCCCGAGGGGGAGCGGCCTTGCTTGGGGCGGCCCGGCGCTGTGGCAGACCATGAACTTCCGAAAAAGCTCGCGCGACGAGCCCGAGATCAACCTGATTCCGTTCATTGACGTGCTGCTGGTGGTGCTGATTTTTCTGATGCTGTCCACCACTTACAGCAAGTTCACCGAGCTGCAACTCAAGCTGCCCATGGCCGACGCCGACGCGCAGCGCGATTACCCCAAGGAAGTGATTGTTTCTGTCACCGCCGAAGGCCGTTTTGTTGTGAACAAGTCGCCGGTGCTGGGGCGCACGGTGGATGCCGTGGCCTTTGCGCTGACCGAGGCAGCCAAGGCAGGAAAAGACACGGTCATTGTCATCAGCGCCGATGCCAACGTGGCCCACCAGTCGGTCATCACCGTCATGGAAGCTGCCCGACGCTCGGGGCTGACACACATCACGTTTGCAACGCAATCATCTGCCCAGGCAGGCGGCAAATAGGCTGGGCAACATGCGCAGCCGGCTGACCCTGGCCTGGCAACGCCGAGGGCTACTGGCCGTATTTTTGTGGCCCATTTCTCTGCTCTACGCAAGCCTTGCGGCGGTGCGCCGCACCTTCTACCGATGGGGCTGGCTGAAAACCTGGAAAGCCCCGGTACCGGTACTGGTGGTGGGCAATGTGGTGGCAGGGGGTGTGGGCAAAACACCAGTCGTCCTGGCTTTGCTGGATCATCTGAAGACGCGCGGATGGCAGCCCGGTGTGGTCTCGCGTGGGTATGGGCGAGCCACCAACGACTGCCGTGAAGTGCTGCCTGACAGCGCGGCCAGCGAGGTGGGCGACGAGCCCTTGCTGATCGCCCGACGCACACGGCGCCCCGTGTTCGTCGCCACCCATCGGGCCGATGCGGTGCGTGCCATGCTGTCAGTACACCCACAAGTCAACCTCATCGTGTGCGACGACGGCTTGCAGCATCTGGCACTGGCGCGCGATGTGGAAATTTGCGTGTTTGACGAGCGTGGCGCGGGCAACGGCTGGCTGCTGCCTGCGGGGCCGCTGCGGGAGCCCTGGCCGCGCCAAAACGACCGCGCGCTGGTACTGAACACCGGTCTGGCACGGTTACCTGGATTCCAGGCCCAGCGCCAGTTGGCCAGCTACGCCGTGCGTGCCGACGGCAACCGGATACCGCTGGCCGAGTTGAAGCATCAAACGTTGATGGCCTTAGCCGCCATCGGCCACCCTGAGCGCTTTTTTGACATGCTGCGCCAGCAGGGTCTGGTGCTTGAGCAAACCCACGCATTGCCCGATCACGCTGATTTTCACTCCTTTTTTGATAGCTTCTTGAGCAGTATCGATAAGGGTTACACCGTGATTTGTACCGAAAAAGACGCCGTGAAGCTCTGGCCGCAGTTTCCGCAAGCGCTGGCGGTTCCCTTGGATCTCAGCCTGCCTGGCGACTTTCTTGCTGCCGTTGACCGGTCACTTGAAACCCCACCACTATCATCCCGGCATGGACACCAAACTACTTGAGCTGCTGGTCTGCCCCGTCACCAAGGGCCCTTTAACCTATGAACGGGAACGCGCTGAACTCGTCTCGCGCAGCGCCCGGCTGGCCTATGCGGTGCGCGATGGCATACCGGTACTGCTGGAAAGCGAAGCACGCACCCTGAGCGATGAGGAACTGGAGCAATTGCCCACCCGCGCACCGTTGGTCTGAACGTTGTGGGTAGT
>JAYUXO010000060.1:0-5284 GCA_043753505.1 Comamonadaceae bacterium | reverse complement strand
TAGCAGTCCAGGCACACGGACTGCGTTTTTGCGGCTTCATCGATCAGTGCCAGCGTTTCAACCGAGCGGCCATGGTTGGCGGTGCCCACCAGTTTGTGGTGCGACAGCACAGCAGCAATGCCAAGGGTTTTGCCAATCAACAGTGCCTCGCGCAGTGCAGCTGTAATCGCGTCACCCTCGTCGCGTATATGCATGGTTAAAACAGCATCCGCACGGGTCAATGCTGCTCCAACAGCTATTATTTCTGTAGCGTCCGCAGCGCGGGCGGGTGGGTAGTACAGGCCGGTGGAAAGCCCGAATGCACCGGAGCGCAACGCGTCGGCCAGGTCAGCGGCCATGTGTTGCGCCTCCTCGGGGGTGGCAGGGCGGTTCAAGTCTTTCATGTGCCGGGCGCGCAAGGTGGTGTGGCCCACCAGGCAGGCCGCGTTCACGGCGGGTTGGGCCTGCTCCAGCGCATCCAGGTAATCAGCAAACCGCTCAAAGCGCCAGCCGGTGGTGCCCAACAAGTTCAACGGTGCGGGCGGCGAGACGGTCACCAGCGGGGCAAAACTGATGCCGCAATTGCCGGTGACCACCGTGGTCACGCCCTGGCTGAGTTTGGGGTGCGGGCCGCGGGCGGGCTCCAGCAGCAGGCGGTCGTCGTGGGTGCGCACGTCAATAAAACCGGGCGCCACGATGCCGCCCCACGCGGCGGCCTCATAGCCCGGCACCACCTCGCCGATGGTGGGAATATCGGGAAACAGCGGGCTGCGCGAGCGGCCCGATATGCCCAGCATCTTGACCCGACCTGATTTGATGTGCGGCGCTGTAGAAGAGAGGTTGTCAAACACCATGTCCACCTGTCCGCCCATCAGGTCTTGAATGGCTTGCGGGCTACCCCGATAAGGCACGTGCACCAGAAATACGCCCGCCATGTTCTTGAACAACTCTCCGCCCAGGTGGCCGGTGGTGCCGTTGCCCGCTGACCCCATCACCAGCCGCCCCGGCTTGGACTTGGCCAGTGCGCCGGCAGCTGGACTAGCGGCAGCGTGGTACGGGCCAACAAGAGCTTCTCGGCGCAGTACGCGTTTCTGCGTAACAGCGGTGCGCCCAACCAGACCGGTGCCCAGGCCAAATCCGAAAAGTTGCAACTCATCGGCGGCACCTACACGTACAGGTATGACGCGCGAAACCCGCAACTCATGCTGTTGTCGGGCACCACCGACACACCAAACATCCACACGCCGATGGACGCACCGAAGGGGTCGCGATTTTTCAGCAGGCGTGCGCCGCACATCACGGCGGGCATGATGCGTTGGCCTAAAGTTCCGACTATGACCATCAGCCAAATGCCGAACGGCATGAAGACCGCATGCCCCGCTTCATGAAAAATCAACAAGGGGCGGGTGTGCGCGCGAGGCAGTTTGCGGGGCGGCCGTTGCGCATCCTTTACACCGGCTTGATTGCTACATTTTTCATAGCTGCTCCAGCATATTCCACAGGGGCGTGTGGCCAATTTGCCAATAAATTACCGAACCTGAGCACCCGCCTGTGTGTGCAGTCCAGCCTGATGGCGGGCACGGCCACCTCTGTGCAGGGCATACCGCTGTTTACGCGCGACGTGTCAGCAGACGGTGCCAGTCTGCGGGTTCTGGTGGTGGGCGCGATTCATGGTGACGAGCTGTCGGCTGGTTCGGTGGCGTTTCATTGGCTTGCCTATGCGCAAGACCGCGAGCAGATGCCGGTGCAGATGCCACAACCCGTGCACTGGCGGTTTGTGCCGGTGCTCAACCCCGACGGCGTGTTGCACCACCCGCCACGCCGGGTGAATGCCAGTGGCGTGGACCTGAACCGCAACTTTCCCACGCCCAATTGGGCCGTGGATGCACCCTTGTACTGGGACAAGCGCACCCGCAAAGACCCGCGCCGCTGGCCGGGGCCACGTGCGCTGAGTGAGCCGGAAAGCCGCTTTGTGGTGCAGCAAATGGAGCAGTTCAAGCCGCACCTGATGGTCAGCATTCACGCGCCTTACGGCGTGCTGGACTTTGATGGCCCCAAGAGCGGCAAATGGGTGCCGCCGGGCAAGCTGGGGCGCCTGTATCTGGACCAGGTGGGCATCTTCCCCGGCTCGCTGGGCAACTATGGCGGCGTGCACAAGGGCGTGCCGGTGGTGACCATCGAGCTGCCCAACTCCATGCGCACGCCGCTGGACGCCGAGATGCGCCAGATGTGGGTGGACTTGTTGCGCTGGATCGCGGAGAAGTCCAGCCAGGGCATGGGAGACCGGGGTTTACAAGCCAAATAGGCCTGTCGCCCCTGCACAACAAGCTCAAGCAGCTATTGAAATAATAGCAATCATTCAGCAGAGTTCATCCTTGCGGTGTCGCGCTGGCACACGCAAGCGCTAAACCCAATGAGGAGAAAGCGATGTTGTTGGGATTGATGGCCGGACTGCTGTTTGGAAGCCTGCTGGTGGCCTGGCTGGTGTGCACGGTGGCCATGACCGAGGGCGGGCAGCGCAAGGGCGGCTGGTGCGGTTTCTGCGTTCAAAGGCTTGAACCCAGATGGGTTGCATGCTGCCGCTGCAGCACCGCGAGATATGGGGCGACTAATCCAAATTTGTTACTGCCCTGCCTTTTCGTCGAGGGTCAAACATGAAATTTGCAAAACAGGTTGCGCGCAGCGCAGGTGGGGTGTGTGCGGCTGGACTGACGGTGTCAGCGGTGCTGGCGGCACCCGCACTCGCCCAGAACAAGATGGTTTTCAACTCGCTGGCTGATCTGGACAGCTGCGCCAACAAAAACGCCTACGACACGGGTGTGTGCCTGGTGCCACTGCAAGCCTATGCCAAAGCCCATCCCAAAGAGGTTGCATCTCTGATCATGAACACCTGCCACACCGCGCAGCCGGTGTCGCCCGATGAACAGCTGCTGCTAGACATCGCTCTGTCCATTCTGGGCGCAGACCCGCAGCGTTTTGCGCAATACGAGCAGCAAACACGCGACGCGCACGCGCACGTGCCCGGCGCTATTTTTGTAGCCCGGCGTCGCGACATTCTCAGCGGGTTCCTGGCCAGACAACACATCTACCCAACCGCCTGGTTTCAGCAGAGGCTGGAGGCCAGGGCCCGTGAAAATCTGAGGGAAAGTCACCTGCGGTGACGGTGCTCAAACAGTCCTGTTGATCAGGCGCATGGACGCATGACGTCCCGCTGTGTGTTCAAAATTGTCAACGGCGCAAGGCCGCAAACGCCTCAAATTCCCAGCTGCGCATGGCCAGCAGCAAGGTGTAGCCCGCCTTGTCTTTCTCGGCCATTTTTTGATCGGTCTGGTGTTGCTGCGCAAAGTCTTGCGCCACTCGTTGCAGCCGCTCCAGAAACGAGGGCGCCAGGCCCTGACTGATGCTGCCGTGAACCAGCAGCAAGCCCTCGCTCATGCCGTCAAACCCACCCGAAAAATAATCCAGCGCCGCGTGTTCGCGAAAGTAGTTCATCACCGGGCCGTGCGGCCGCCAGCGGAACGCCTTGGCCAGCTTCAGGCGGTAGCGGTTTAACGGGCGCAACTCGATGACGCCAATGCGGTCCAACTGCGCCAGGTATTTGATGCCTTCGGCTTCGCTGAGACGGTATTGCGTGGTGATTTGCTCCAGCGTCCACTGGCTGAGCACGCAAATGGCGCACAGCAGCAGTTTCTTGTCGGCCACCACAGCACGCTCCTGCTCGGCCGTCATTTCACTGAGCAGGGGCTGGGTGTCGGCCACGCGGCGGGCCAGGTCGGCAAAGTCGATTTTCAACGCGCGGCACATGGCGTCGATGCGCGACAGCGGCATGTCGCCCTTGGCCAGCATGCGCTTGACGCTGGACTCGGCCATGCCCAGGGACAACGCCAGATCGGCGTAGGTCATCTGGGCGGCCTTCAGCTCTTTTTTCAGGGCTGAGACGAGGTCGGCGGTGGTGCTCAATTCAAACATCCTTCACCGCAGAGGCGCAGAGAGCGTTCCAGGGCCGCAGAGGGGAAACCGAGGGTTTTGCACACGGTTCTCTGAATTCGTTTATGGATCAAATCTAGCTCCAACCTTTATAAATATTGCTCAAGCAGCTATTATTTTTATAGTGAACGGGTTACAAACGCAGAAAAATACACCACACCTTAACTTTCCTCTGCGGCCCTCGGCGTTCTCTACGCCTTTGCGCCTCTGCGGTGAGGTGTTCATCACGTCCCAATCACGCCCCCATCGTTCTTGGTGATGACCACCGTGGCCGAGCGCGGGCGGCCTGCGCCGTCGGGCCATTTGGAAAATCGCATCGGCTGGTCGGGGTCGCTGCGCTCGCTGGGGCTCTCGCCGGGGTGCTGGATGTTGACAAACATGGTTTTGTGGTTGGGCGTGGTGACCACGCCGGTCACCTCGCAACCGGCGGGGCCAAGCAGAAAGCGCCGAATGTCTGCGCCGCCCGCTGCTGTGGGGTCACAGGCCAGCATCTGGTTGTTGGGCAGATTGGCATAGTCGCCCTTGCCCAGCACGCTGGTGCTCACGTCGGTCTGAATCCACATCACGCCCCGGCCGTCCACCCAAATGCCATCGGGGCTGCCGAACGCATCGCCCTTGATGCTGCCCTGCGCTTCCATGCGGTCCAGCCTGGCGTCGCCTGCCATCACAAAGTGGTTCCAGTTGAAGCGTGTGGCATTCAGGTCGCCCGCCTCTTTCCAGCGAATGATGTGGCCCATGCTGTTGTTGGCGCGCGGGTTGGCAGCGTCCACGCCGGGCAATTTGTCGGCGCCGCGGCTGACGTTGTTGGTCAGCGTGCAATACACCTCTTTGGTGATTGGGTCGATGGCCGTCCACTCGGGGCGGTCCATCTTGGTGGCGCCCAACAAATCGCTGGCCTGGCGGGCTTTGATGACCACCTCGCCCTGATTTTCAAAGCCGTTGGCCGCTGTCAAAGGCCCTTCGCCGTGCGTCAATGCCAGCCACTGGCCGCTGCCGTCGGCGTTGAACCTGGCCACGTACAGCGTGCCGTTATCCAGCAGGTTGCGGTTGGCGTCAAAGCCGCCGGACTTGACCGCGTCACGACTGACGAATTTGTAGATGTATTCGAAGCGCGCATCCTCGCCGGAATACACCACCGCGCGTCCGTCCCGGGTCACGGCGACGGTGGCGCCCTCGTGCGCGGCCCGGCCCAGCGCGGTGCGCTTGACCGGCACGCTGCCGGGGTCGAACGGGTCGATCTCGACGACCCAGCCGAAGCGGTTGGCCTCGTTCGGATGGCGGGTGGCATCGAAGCGTTCGTCGTGCTCATGCCAGCGGT
>JAYUXO010000059.1:0-2083 GCA_043753505.1 Comamonadaceae bacterium | reverse complement strand
GCTGGAATTTCGACAGCTCTTCCAGTGCTTCAATTTCCTCTTGAAACAGGCGTCCGTTGGCAAGGGTGAAGATGTTCAGCATGGCGGCGCGGATTATGGCAGCGGGACAGGCTCGCCCCATCAATGCACAATAAAAAGTGCTTCCAGCCCTTTTAAATCCTGCTCAAGCAGCTATTATTTTTATAGTAAATATTGACCTTTTTTTCAAACAGACGACCGTAATTTGAAATGCGCTCATCCTCTTCATGAGGCAACGGGTCGGCGCTTGGGATTGAACGTTGCGGCTGTCGTGCTTTTTATAACGCTCAACCGTTATCTAAAAATCCCAACAACTCGGCCTTGCGCGCATACGCGTCCTGCTCACCCAAGGCTATCAACGTTTGCACAAAGTCTGGTTCAAACAGCAGGTAGCTGGCCAAAGCGCCACCACTGCCTTCACCTTTCAGCGTTCCCAAACCGCCCAGCGCATTGCGCAACGACCTGGGCAATTCACCTACGTGCCGCTGCGCCAGCGCATCCAGCGACTGGCTGGGTTGAATGGCCAGCACCCGAACCGGGCGGTATGGCAACACAGCCGCCACTTCGCGGGGCAACTGGTTCAACGTAGCGGTCAATCGCTGGGCCTGTTCCACGTCAGCTTGCAGGGTGTCGTGGAACACGCTGGCCATCGCGTGACCAGCAATCGCGCCCAGCGTGGGAGCCACTTTGCGGGATGCAGCGCCCTGGCCAGCGCCAAATCCCGAGCGTTCGGGCTGGCCCACACCCACCACAAGCACCTTGTGCGCGCCCAGGTGCAGCGCCGGCGACAGCGGTGAGACCTGGCGCATGGAGCCGTCACCAAAAAACTCCACACGGTTTTCCACCCGCAGTGGCGTGGCCGGAAACAGGAAGGGTATGGCGCTGGAGGCCATCAAATGCTCGATGGTCAGCGACTGGAACGACGCGTGACGACCCGGCCTGCTCCATTCCTTGGCTTTCACGTCGCGCGCGGTGTGGCAAAAGGTCCAGTGCGTCCCCGTGGTGTAGCTGGACGCGGTCACCGCGACGGCCGAAATAGCCTTGCTCGCCAACGACAGTTCAATGCCGGGTAGCGACACTGCGCGGTGCAAGGTGTCTAACAGCGGCGTGCTGTTCAAAATTGCGCCCTGGCTGCGGGCGTTGCGCCACAAATTCAGAGCCGCCAGAATCCGGCTGGCGCGCACCCAGGGAGACACATTCAGTGCATACACATCAATGCTGCGCAGCTGGCTCCAGAACGCAGCCAGCTGGTCAAAGGCTTGCAAACCCTGGTGGGCACCGCTGGCCAGATAGGCCGCGTTCAGCGCACCAGCCGAGGTGCCCACCAGCACCTCAAACGGGAATTTTTGGGCGGCGCTGGTTTGCAGCAGCAACATGGCGGACACAGCCTTGAGCACTCCTACCTGGTAAGCCGTGCGCGCCCCACCACCCATCAACACCAGGGCATTGACCGGGTGCGTGGGCCGGGTGAGACCGGCATGGATCAGGGTGCTGAGGGTCATGGTCTTGCGCGTGGACGATTATTAGAGGCGGCTGACAGGCTTGGCAACCATGACCCGTGCACCACTCACAGCATCCACCCAATTGACACTGCGCCGCGAACTGTGACTGCTGCTGACCCTGGCTGGCATCCAGTTCACGCACATCCTGGACTTCATGATCATGATGCCACTGAGCCCCCAGTTCACGGCGCTGTTTCAGATCAGCGATGCCAAGTTTGGGGTGCTGGTGTCGTCTTACACGTTGGCCGCCGGGCACCACCGCGTTTTCCATGTGCATGAGCGGTCGCATGATCCCCGGCATGGCCATCGTCACCTCGGCGGCCAATCCGCAGTTGCATGGCACCTTCATGACGTTGAACACGTCGGTGCAATCAGTCGCTATGGGCATGGCCGCTTTTTTGGGCGGCAGCACCATCAGCCGCGACGCGCAAGGCTTGGTTCAAAACTATTGGGTAACCTCATTGGTGGGCCGCATCGCCAGCGTACTGACGATGGCAATGCCGGGCCGCTTGATGTTGCATGGGGCACAAACATCGCCAAAAACGCTACATAAATAATAGCTG
>JAYUXO010000058.1:0-5307 GCA_043753505.1 Comamonadaceae bacterium | reverse complement strand
TGGTGCCCATTGCGCCGGGTACCGAAAAAGACTGGCAAGCCAGCCCATTTGCCGGCGAGGTGAAAGACGGCTTCATTTGGGGCCGTGGGACCTGGGACAACAAGGGCAATTTGATTGCGCAACTTGAGACCGTAGAGCTGTTGTTGGCCAATGGCTTCAAGCCCAGGCAGACGATTTATCTGGCTTTTGGCGCTGATGAAGAAGTCGGTGGCCTGCGGGGTGCACTGCAAATTGCAAAGCTCCTGCAATCGCGTAACGTGAAGCTTGACTTTGTACTGGACGAGGGCCTGCTGATCACCGATGGCATTTTGAAAGGCCTGAACAGTCCCGTCGCCTTGATTGGCATTGCCGAAAAAGGTTATTTATCGGTGGTGTTGAAAGTGCCAGCCACACCGGGCCACTCGTCCATGCCACCGCCCAAAGGCACCAGCGCCATTGCGATGATGAGTGCCGCGTTGCGCCGCCTGGAGGACGACCAGTTACCGGCAGGCATACGCGGTGTGGCGCACGAAATGTTTGACACGATTGGCCCCGAAATGGGCGGCTTCAACCGCTTTGCGCTGACCAATTTATGGTTGTTTGGCCCGGTGGTGCAAAGCCAGCTGGAAAAAGGTGCCAGCACCCACGCCATGTTGCGCACCACTACAGCGCTGACCATAGTGAACGCGGGCAATAAAGACAATGTGCTGCCCGGCGTGGCTGAGGCCACGGTGAACTTTCGCATGCTGCCCGGAGACACCGTGGCCAGCATGATGGAACACGTCAAAGCCCGTACAGGCAGCGACCGGTTTGAGCTGTATGCATTGCCTGGCGCTGCTGAACCATCGCCAGTGTCGCCCACGCAATCGGCCTCGTACCAACTCATCAACCGCACCATACGGGAGGTATTTCCCTCGACGCTGGTGGCACCCGGCTTGATGATTGGTGGAACCGATTCGCGCCACTTCACCGCCGTCAGCGACCACATCTACCGTTTCTCGCCGGTGCGCGCTACATCTGAAGATTTGAACCGTTTTCACGGCACCAACGAACGCATTGCCACAGCCAATCTGGCTGAAATGGTTCGCTTTTATCACCGCCTGCTGTCGCAAGCAGCCAAAACCTGAGCCACTTTTTACAGGAGCCTTCCATGTCCAACGCCGTCATTGTTTCCACCGCCCGCACGCCGCTTGCCAAAAGTTGGAAAGGCGCTTTCAACATGACCCACGGTGCCACACTAGGCGGCCACGCCGTCAAGCACGCCGTTGCCCGCGCAGGGATTGATGCCAACGATATTGAAGACGTCTTGATGGGTTGTGCCAACCCCGAAGGCGCCACCGGTGCCAACATCGCCCGCCAGATCGCGTTGATGGCCGATTTGCCGATTACTGTGTCGGGTGCCACCGTGAACCGATTTTGCTCATCGGGCCTGCAAACCATCGCGATGGTCGCGCAGCGCATCATCGCAGGCGAGGGCGATGTGTATGTGGCCGGTGGTGTGGAAAGCATTTCTTGTGTGCAACAAGAAATGAACCAGCACATGCTCAGCGACCCGGCTTTGCTGAAGAAAAAACCCGAGATCTACTGGAACATGCTGCAAACCGCAGAGCAAGTGGCCAAGCGCTACAACATTGGGCGTGACGTGATGGATGAGTATGGTGCGGCCAGCCAGCAAAAAGCCTGTGCAGCGCAGGCTCTCGGAAAGTTCAACGACGAAATTGCAGCGATTACCGTGCAGGCCGGCGTGGCTGACCCGGTGATGGGTTTGCGAACCAAAGAGGTCACCGTCAGCGCGGACGAAGGCTTGCGCGAAGGCACGACCAAAGAAGGCATCGGCGGCATCAAGCCCGCCGTGCCCGGCGGCGTGGTGTCAGCCGGCAATGCCAGCCAGTTTTCGGATGGAGCAGGGGCCTGCGTGGTGGTCAGTGAAGACTACGCCAGCAAAAAAGGTTTGAAACCCCTGGGCCGCTTTTTAGGTTTTGCGGTAGCCGGCTGCGAGCCCGACGAAATGGGCATTGGCCCGGTGTACGCCGTGCCGAAAGTGCTCAAGCGGCTGGGCCTGACGGTCAACGACATTGACCTGTGGGAACTGAATGAAGCGTTTGCCGTGCAAGTGCTGTATTGCCGGGACAAGCTGGGCATTCCGGCGGATCGTCTGAACGTTAACGGTGGTGCGATTGCTGTGGGTCACCCGTACGGCGTGTCGGGCCAGCGCCTGACGGGTCATGCGCTGATTGAGGGCAAACGCCGCGGTGCCAAGCGGGTGTGCGTGACCATGTGCATCGGTGGTGGAATGGGGGCGGCTGGGGTGTTTGAGGTGCTTTGATGATGGATCTTTGTAACCAGGGTGACGGTAAAAAACTTGCCGGTTCGACATGAGCTACCGCAGCACCCTTGATTTCCTGATGTACGACTGGCTGAAAGCCGACGCACTCAACCAGCGTCAGCGCTTTGCCGACCATTCCCGCGAAACCTTTGATGCGGTGTTCGACACCTGCGAACGCATAGCGCGGGAAAAATTTGCGCCGTTTAACCGTCTGGTTGATGTCGATGAACCGCGCACGGTGTTGGATGCCGACGGCAGCTTGAATGTGGTGTTGCCGCGCGCCACGCACGAAGCGCGCGCCGCGTATGCGCAAAGCGGCATGTTCGCTGCGGCGCAGGACTACGAGCTGGGTGGCATGCAGCTGCCTTACCTGGTGGAGGCAGCGGCCAATTCATTTTTTGCAGCGGCATCGGTGTCGATTGGCTGGAACCTGCTCACGGTGGGCAATGCGAACGCTATTTTGGTGTGCGGCACGGCGGCGCAGAAAAAAGTGTTTGCAGTCAACCAGTTGAATGGCCGCTGGGCGGGCACCATGTGTTTGAGCGAGCCGCAGGCCGGTTCGTCACTGTCGGACATCACCACTCGTGCCGAGCTGGTAGACGAGGGTGACCCGCTAGGCGCGCGCTACCGGCTGCGTGGCAACAAGATGTGGATTTCGGGCGGTGAGCACGATGTGACTGAAAACATCATTCACCTGGTGCTGGCCAAGATTCCCGACGAGAGCGGCAAGTTGGTGGCGGGCACACGGGGAATTTCGTTGTTCATCGTGCCCAAGAAAATGGTGGATGCGCAAGGCCAGCTGACCGGGCAGCGCAACGACGTGACGCTGGCGGGTTTGAACCACAAGCTGGGCTGGGCCGGTACACCCAACACGCTGCTCAATTTCGGCGAGGGCAAGTTTTTGCCTGCTGGCAAACCAGGCGAAATCAACGAACCGCGCCATGGCGCGGTGGGCTACCTGGTTGGCAAACCAGGCGATGGCCTGAAAAACATGTTCCACATGATGAACGAGGCGCGTATCGGCATTGGCATGGCCGCCACCATGCTGGGCCTGGCGGGCTACCACGCCAGCCTGGACTATGCCCGCCAACGCCCCCAGGGGCGACCCGTCGGCGCAGGCGGAAAAAACGTCAACGCCCCCCAAGTTCGCCTGATTGAGCATGCCGACATCAAACGCATGTTGCTGGCGCAAAAATCAATCTGCGAAGGCGCGCTGGCGCTGCAGCTTTACTGTGCCCGGCTGGTGGACGAGCAGCGCACAGGCGACGCAGTGGCCGCCGATGAGGCCCGTCTGCTGCTGGAAGTGCTCACGCCAATCACCAAAAGCTGGCCCAGCGAAAACTGCCTGGAAGCCAACAGTCTGGCCATCCAGATTCATGGAGGTTACGGCTACACGCGCGACTTCTCCGTGGAGCAATACTGGCGCGACAACCGCCTGAACATGATTCATGAGGGCACGCACGGCATTCAAGCGCTGGACTTGCTAGGGCGCAAGGTTCTGATGGAAGACGGACGCGGCATGCAGCTGCTGGCTGCCCGCATCAATGCCACCGTGGAAAAGGCAATTCAACATGCCGCGCTGGCCACACATGCCAACGCTTTGTCGGCAGCATTGCTGCAGGTTGGCAACGCCACCAAGGCCGCCTGGGCCAGCGGTGACCCAGCTGATGCGCTGCCCAACGCAGTGCCCTACATGCAAGCCTTTGGTCACATGGTGCTGGCGTGGATCTGGCTGGATGTGAGCTTGGTGGATGTGAATCAAGTTGCTATAAAAAATATAGCTGCTCGAGCAGGAAGGGCGGGGTCTGCAGCCTATTTTTATCATTATGAACTGCCCAAGATCGGGGCATGGCTACAAGTGGTCAGCAATCGGGATCGTACCTGCGCAGACTTGCCTGAAGACGCGTTTTAGGGCTCGTTGAACGACTTCCAGGTTGGACAGCCTTATCTCTCGAGAGACAGGTTTGCAAGCGGGCCGTGTCGCACAATCCCGCAATCTGCACAACACCTGGAGACACCATGACGCCCCGCACCATCCAACAACTGTTCGACCTCAACGGCAAGACCGCTTTGGTAACTGGCGGTTCCCGGGGCTTGGGCCTGCAAATGGCACACGCGCTGGGTGAGGCTGGTGCAAAAATCATGCTCAGCTCGCGCAAGGCAGACGACCTGGAAGAAGCCACCAAAGAGCTGCAAGCCGCGGGCATCGATGCCCGCTGGATCGCCGCAGACTGCGCCAAGGAAGAAGATATTCGCCGCCTGGCCGATGAGACTTTGCAGCGCATGGGTCCTGTTGACATTCTGGTCAACAACGCCGGTGCAGCCTGGGGCGCGCCCGCCGAAGACCACCCGGTGGAGGCCTGGGACAAGGTCATGAACCTGAACATTCGCGGCTACTTCATCCTGAGTCAGCACATTGCCAAGTCCAGCATGATTGCCAGAAAGTCTGGTCGCATCATCAACATCGCCAGCATTGCCGGACTGGGCGGTAACCCGGTGGAAATGACCACCATTGCCTACAACACCAGCAAGGGCGCGGTGATCAACTTCACCCGCACGCTGGGGGCGGAATGGGGCAAGTACAACATCACTGTCAATGCGATCTGCCCCGGATTTTTTCCCAGCAAAATGACCATGGCGACACTGAAAAATCTGGGTGAAGACAAGCTCAAGGCCAACGCACCGTTGCAACGCCTGGGCGACGACGAAGACTTGAAGGGAGTGACTTTGCTGTTCGCGTCAGATGCGGGCAAGCACATCACGGGGCAGTGGTTGGCGGTAGATGGCGGTGTGAGCGTCGTCACGGGCGGCTGATCAGGTCACATGCAGTTCAGCGTAGAAATCCCCTTCGTTCACCATCTGGGCTTTGAGTTGGTGATGTGGGACGGTGGTCTTTCGCAGATTGACTACGCCCCCAAGCCTGAGCACCTGAACAGCTTTGGCGTCACCCACGGCGGAGCCTGCATGACCCTGCTGGATGTGGTGATGGCGGTGGCTGCGCG
>JAYUXO010000057.1:0-12917 GCA_043753505.1 Comamonadaceae bacterium | reverse complement strand
AACCCATCGTGTTACCGCAGGAGTTTGATGAACCGTTGGCCGAGCAGGAAACAGCGTCGCTCGCCGATACGGATTTAGCGGTACCGCAAGACGTCGATGCCTCGGTCTACGAAGCTTTTCGGGGCGACGCCGCCGAGCAGGCTGTGCAGTTGTCGGTGCTGGTGTTGCAGGTGTTGCAAGGGCAGGACGAGACCGGTGCCGCCCTGATTGAAGCGCGGCGTATTGCGCATTCGTTCAAAGGTGTGGCCGCGATGATTGGTATTCGCGGCATCAGCCGTCTGGCGCACCGTCTGGAAGACATCCTGGATTTTTTGGCCAGCCTGCCCGAGGTACCCACCTTGCCCCGAGCCCTCTCGGACACTTTGCAGGATGCCACTGCCACGCTGGAGCAGCAGGTGTACGCCGTGATGGGCGAAGAGTCTCCGCCCGACAACGCCCAGCAGGTCTTGCAGGCGGTGATGGACTGGGATTACGTTTTAAAGACAAATGGGTCTTCAGCCCTTACAGAAACTGCTCAAGCAGCTATTGAAATAATAGCAAATAGACCATCCGACGGAGATGTGGCGCTGGACTTTGACTTTGATGTGCAAGTGCAGCCTTCGACGTCGAACTCGAGCGGTGCCGAAAAACCTTATGCCCCAGTCGTACCCTATGCTCATCCGACCTTCACCTTGGCACAGCTGCCTGCGATGCCCGTCATACCCATGCCAACCGCTGGGCCGCGTGCGTCTCCTGGTAGCGCAATTAACCCGGAAGAAGACGTTACCACCCGGGTCTCGGTGCGCCGCATTGACGAGTTTTTGCGTACTTCGGGCGAGTTGTACTTGGGTTCTGCCCAGTTGCGCCTGGCGCTGGATGACGCACTAACCCGCCAAAAGGCCTTGTTGGCACAAAATCTGTCGATGCAAAACCGCCTGGCCGAGTTGGACCGGGCCGTATCGTTGCGCGGCATTTCGCTGCAGGCCGAGCAGGCCGCGGGTGGCTTGGACGCCCTGGAGCTGGATCAATACAACGAGCTGTATGGCCTGACCAAGGCGCTGTACGAATCCAGTGCCGACTTCAAGGACATGGCCGACGCCGTGCAGGAAAAGCTGGGCGGCTTGTCATCCCAGGCTTTGCGCCAGGAATTGACCGCACGCAACTTTCAGCGTCTGGTGCTCACAACCCGACTTGTGCCCGCAGGCAGTCTGACTGCACGTTTAAAGCGAAACGTGCGACAAACAGCGCGAAGCACACAAAAAGAGGCCGAAGTGGAAGTGCTTGGCGAAGAAGTGATGTTGGACCGCGAAGTGCTTGACCAGTTGGGCGAGCCTCTGTTGCATTTGCTGCGCAATGCGGTAGACCACGGCATCGAAACCCCCGCCGTGCGCCGTGCGCAAGGCAAAAGCGCACAAGGGCTCATCAGCGTGCAATTTCGCGAGCAGGCGGGTGCGGTGGAAGCCGTGGTGCGCGACGATGGCACAGGCCTGAACTTTAATGCCATCTGGAAAAAAGGGATTGAACGCGGCCTGCTGGCGGCTGACGAGGAGCCGTCTGAAGCCCAGCTGATGCGCCTGGTCATGCAGCCGGGCTTTACCACCCGCAGCAGCATCACCGAGGTATCGGGCCGCGGTGTGGGCATGGACGTGGTGCGCGAACGCCTGGAGCGCATCGGCGGCAGTGTGCAGATTAATTCGGTTGCGGGGCAGGGCAGCACTATTACCCTGCGTTTTCCGGCTTCGCGAGCGTTGCTGTTTGCGTTGTTTGTGCGTGCGGGCAACCAGTTATTTGCACTGCCCGCCTCAGTGGTGCAAACCGCGCTGGCCCCCGGTATGGGCACCTTGCAGCAAACCGGCGCTGGCTGGCAGTTGGTCTATAACCAGCAAACCCTGCCAGTGCGACGCATGGATTCTGCGCTGGGCATTGCCGACGATCCAGCTTTATATGGGGCCATGGACCAGCAGCCTCTGGTCGTGGTGCGCGGCCCAGAAGGCGATGTAGCGCTAGCTGTGCAGGCGGTGGTGTCTTCGCGCGAAGTGCTGCTGCAACCCCTGCACCCTGCTTTGGCAAACCTGCCTGGCTTGCTGGGCGCGGCCATCATGCCTGACGGCAGCGTCGCGCCAGTGCTTGATGTCCCCAGTCTGCTGCGCGACAAAGTCAGCCTGCGTGCGCAAGATACACGGGCGATCCAGCAGGACACCCGGCCACTCATTTTGGTTGTAGACGATTCCCTGTCAGTGCGCCGCTCGCTGACCCAGTTGCTGGGCGACAGCGGCTACCGCACGGTGACCGCGTTTGACGGTATGGACGCCATCACCCAACTCGCTACCCTGAAGCCCACGCTGGTGCTGACTGACCTGGAAATGCCTAACCTCAACGGCCTGGACCTGACCCGCCACATCCGCAACCGCACCGACCTGCAAGACCTGCCCGTGGTCATGATCACCAGCCGCTCCATGGACAAGCACCGCCAGATGGCACGCGAAGCAGGCGTGACGCGCTACGTGACCAAGCCGTACACCGATGATGATTTGCTCGATGAGCTGGCGGGGTTGGGGGCTTGATTTCTGGAGTAAATGCGGGTTCAGGACGCAGAAAGAATTCAAAAGTTACGCAGAATTCGCAGAAAAGAAATCTGATTTTTGAAGGGTCTTTTGTAACGTGAACTTACCCACTAACTTTTAGCCAAATCGCTTTGTAGTGCAGGTAAAACCTGCTCAAGCAGCTATAGAAAAAGTAGCGTATTGACGAAAAATAAAACTAAGCCTTCTGCGATTTCTGCGTAGCTTCGGTTCCTCTTCTGCGTCCGGTACCCGTTACCGCATTTAAAAGCCGAATCGCCCTGTAGCCCAGGTAACCTCTGCTCAAGCAGCTACAAAATAATCGTAGACATACCGGTAACTAAAGCACTTCGCTCGCAAAATCTGCCAAACGGGAGCGCTCGCCGCGCGCCAACGTGATGTGCCCGCTGTGTGGCCAACCTTTGAACTTGTCCACAGCTGCCGTCAGACCCGACGAACCCTCGGTCAGGTATGGCGTGTCGATCTGCGCCAGGTTACCCATGCAAATGATCTTGGAGCCTGGCCCCGCACGGGTGATCAACGTTTTCATCTGCTTGGGTGTCAAATTCTGCGCCTCGTCAATGATCACGTACTTGTTCAAAAACGTACGCCCGCGCATGAAGTTCATGCTCTTGATTTTGATGCGCGAGCGAATCAGCTCGTTGGTGGCGGCGCGGCCCCATTCGCCAGCACTGGTCTCGGTTTTGGCCAGCACCTCCAGGTTGTCGTCCAGCGCGCCCATCCACGGGCCCATTTTTTCTTCCTCGGTGCCAGGCAGAAAGCCGATGTCTTCGCCCACACTCACGGTGGCACGGGTCATGATGATTTCGGTGTAGCGCCGGTCGTCCAGCACCTGCGTGAGGCCGCTGGCCAGCGCCATCAGGGTTTTGCCAGTGCCTGCGGTGCCTGTCAACGTCACGAAATCCACTTCCGGGTCCATCAGCAGATTCATCGCAAAGCTCTGCTCGCGGTTGCGGGTGACCACACCCCACACCGCGTTTTTGGCATGGCCGAAGTCTTTGAGGGTTTTGAAAACCGCTGTTTTAGCGCGAATTTCGGTCACTCGCGCATACAAACTGGGCTCGCCCGGCGCCTCAAAGTACACGAACTGGTTGACCAGCAGATTGGGTACGACGGGCCCGGTGATGCGGTAAAAAGTATGCTGGCCAGAGACCCAGCTTTCCATGGTTTTGCTGTGTTTGGCCCAAAAGTCAGCGGGCAGCGCCAGCGTGCCGGAGTACAACAAGTCGCCATCATCCAGCGTTTTGTCATTCTGGTAATCCTCGGCAGCAAGTCTCAGCGCGCGGGCCTTGACGCGCATGTTGATGTCTTTGGAGACCAACACAACCTGGCGTTGTTTGTGCAAGTCGGTCAACGCCTGAACCACGCCCAGAATCTGGTTATCGGCCTTGCCTTGGGGCAGGCTCGTTGGCAGCGTGTAGTTCAACGGCTGGGTCTGAAAAAACAGGTTGCCAGTGGCCTCGCGATGTCCAGTGGTCGACAGCTTCAAGCCCGTGATGATGTCTGCACCATCGCCGCCCGCCAGCGCGTCAAGCGTGCGGCTGGTCTGGCGCGCATTGCGTGCCACCTCGGTCATACCCTTTTTGTGACCGTCCAGCTCTTCCAGCACGATCATGGGCAAAAAGATGTCGTGCTCTTCAAAACGGAACAGACACATCGGATCGTGCATCAGCACATTGGTGTCCAGCACAAACAGCTTGGCCGGACCGTTTGAACTTGGTTTCTTGGCACGTGGCGCGGTTTGTGCAGTCGGCGCAGTGGAGATGGCTGGGGCACGTTTGCGCGTTTCCACCTGAACCATGGCTTCTTCAACGGGTGGAACAGAGGCTGGTGCAAACGCTGCAGCATGCTCCTGAGCCGAGGCACCGCCGCCAACACTTTCCCCCCTTTCTCCAGGGGGATCAAGGTCAAGTGCCTGCGGTTTGTCGGCGACCACTACATCAGCAAACTGTGCCTGCGATTTTCGGCCAACTTTGGGTTGCGGACGGGTCGGCGCGTCGTAAGCTTCCGGGGACAGTAGGGCGGCGCGCTTCGTGGGGGCAGGAGGCAGAGGCATGGGTCGGCAAACTCGAAAAAGTGAGAATGAAAAAGCGAAAAAGCCGCCAGGCGGGCCGGGCGGCTTTTTAAGGATTGGCAGCAGAAATACAGGACATCAAAATCAGTTGCATAAAACATTATGCACAGCGTCGGTGACGCTGATCTTCAAAAAATCAAGCCGCCTTTTTCAGCGATTTAACTGCTTTCAGCACCTCTTCTACATGGCCGGGCACTTTCAGGCCACGCCATTCGGCTTTCAAAATGCCGTCCGCGCCCACCAAAAAAGTGCTGCGCTCTATGCCTTTGACTTTCTTGCCATACATGATTTTATTTTTGACGACACCGAACATGTGACACATTTTTTCCTCGGTATCCGCAATCAGCTCAAAAGGCAATTCCAGTTTGGATTTGAACTCATCGTGTGAGCGCATGTTGTCGCGCGACACACCAAACACTGCGGCTCCTGCTTTTGCAAAGTCTTTGTATTTGTCGCGAAACTGCATGGCTTCCGTGGTGCAGCCAGGAGTGTTGTCTTTTGGGTAGAAATAAAGCACCATGGTCTGGCCCAGGTGCGAGATGTTGCTGACTTTTACGCCGCCGGTGGCGTTTGCTTCAAATTCAGAGAGGGGTTTGTCGACAATGATCGCCATTAGTAAATCTCTCTCTCATATGACAGGCTTTGGAACACAGAGTCTGGGGCGCAAACTAGTGAACGCTTGACCTTGGGGTGAATTTTGCTTCGCAACCAGGCTGCCTAGCCTCGTCGCAACCGGCTATTTTAACCCGAAACGCCTCTCAAGTCGTCTGAAGGTTCATTGCCGGGCTCCAAGACCAGTGCCGCGACCACCTTGCGGCCCTCTCCGGCAAGAATGTTGAAGGTGCGGCATGCCGCTGGTGTGTCCATGGTCTCCAACCCAATGCCACGCGCCATCAGCAGTTGCAACCAAGCCGGGTCAGGGAAGCGCAGCTTTTTGCCGCTGCCAAAAATCACCAGCTCACAATCCAACTCGGCCAGCGGTGCAAAGTGGCTGGCGTTCAGGTCAAAGAAGCTGTTGCAGGCCCATGGCTGGCGAATTCCCGATGCGCTGAGTACCACGCTGTGAGTAACTTTTTCACCTTCAGCACCTTGCACCACCAAAACCCAGCCGGGCCCATGTGCGCTGATGGTTTGAACGGTGAACTTTTCGGGTTGGAGCTTCATAGGGTGTGGTCAAATTATAGGTTTTCACCCTTGCATTCCTGACCCGAAGGTCTCATGAAAACCATTCAAAAATCCAGCAAGCTGGCCAATGTGCTGTACGACATTCGCGGACCCATCATGGACGCGGCCCGGCAGATGGAGGACGAAGGCCAGAAAATCATCAAACTCAATTTGGGCAATCTGGCCGTGTTTGGCTTTGATGCGCCCGAAGAAATTCAGCAGGACATGATTCGCAACCTACCCAATTCGGCCGGTTACTCAGACAGCAAAGGCATTTTCGCCGCCCGCAAAGCGGTGATGCACGAAACGCAGAAGCAAGGCATTGCTGGCGTTACGCTGGATGATATTTACCTCGGTAACGGTGCCAGCGAACTCATCACCATGGCCACGAATGCCTTGCTGGACAATGGCGACGAGCTGCTTTTGCCTATGCCCGACTATCCACTGTGGACGGCTTCCACCAGCCTTTCAGGCGGCACGCCGGTGCACTACCTGTGCGATGAAGCCAATGGCTGGATGCCCAATCTGGCCGACATTCGCGCCAAGATCACGCCCAAGACTAAGGGCATCGTTGTTATTAACCCCAACAACCCCACCGGCGTGTTGTATACAACTGGGTTGCTGCAAAGCATCGTGGAGATTGCCCGCGAGCATGGCCTGGTCATCCTGGCTGACGAGGTGTATGACAAGGTGTTGTACGACGGCGTGCGCCACACCGCCATTGCCAGCCTGTCCACCGATGTACTGACGCTGACCTTTAATTCTTTGAGCAAAAGTTACCGCTCCTGCGGTTTTCGTGCTGGATGGCTGGTGGTCTCTGGCAACAAAAAAAGCGCCAGTGACTACATCGAGGGCCTGAACATGCTGTCCAACATGAAGCTGTGTTCCAACGTGCCGGGTCAGTGGGCCATTCAAACTGCGCTGGGCGGCTATCAGAGCATCAATGACTTGACCTGCGAGGGTGGTCGTTTGCGCCGCCAGCGCGATCTGGCGTATGAGTTGATCACCGCCATTCCCGGCGTCAGCTGCGTGAAACCAGTGGCTGCGCTATACATGTTCCCCAAGCTGGATCCCGCTGTCTACCCGATTGATGACGACCGCCAATTCTTCCTGGAACTGCTTAAAGCGACCCGAGTGATGTTGGTGCAAGGCACCGGCTTTAACTGGCCCGCCCCCGATCACTTCCGCATTGTGTTTTTGCCGCATGAAGACGATTTGCGTGAGGCGATCAACCGCATTGCCAAGTTTTTGAAGGGCTATCGCAAAAGCAATGGCACCGACCAACCGGTTCAAAACAAACCATCTGCTATTAAATTGGTAGCTGCTCGAGCGTGACTTACAGGGGCTGGAAGCACTTTTAACTTAAAAATAATATGAAACAGATTCAAGTTGGTCTATTAGGCATCGGCACCGTCGGTAGTGGCGTGTTCAGCGTGTTGCAACGCAACCAATCTGAAATCATTCGCCGCGCAGGATGTGGGATTGAGGTAACCATGGTGGCCGACCTGGACACCGCCCGCGCCAAAGCCGTGGTGGGCAACGCGGCCCAAGTGGTGGCCGACGCCCGCGCCGTGATTGCCAACCCGAACATTGACGTGGTGATCGAGTTGATTGGGGGTTACGGAATTGCCAAAGGCCTGGTGCTTGAAGCCATAGCCGCTGGCAAACACGTGGTCACGGCCAACAAAGCCCTGCTGGCCGTGCACGGCACCGAAATTTTTCAGGCCGCTCATGCCAAGGGTGTGGTGGTGGCTTTTGAAGCGGCCGTGGCCGGAGGCGTTCCTATTATCAAAGCCCTGCGCGAAGGCCTGACAGCCAACCGCATCGAATGGATCGCCGGCATCATCAACGGCACCACCAATTTCATCCTTAGCGAAATGCGTGAGAAGGGACTGGACTTTGACGTGGTGCTCAAACAAGCCCAGGCCCTGGGCTACGCCGAGGCCGACCCGACATTTGACATCGAAGGCGTGGATGCCGCCCACAAGGTCACCATCATGGCCGCCATCGGCTTTGGAATTCCTGTGCAGTTTGACAAAGCACATGTGGAAGGTATTACCCAGCTCACGGCCACCGACATCAAGTACGCCGAACACCTGGGCTACCGCATCAAACTCTTGGGTATTGCCAAGCGCACCGGGGGATTGGCGTCAACGAGAGGCGTTGAGGGTATCGAGTTGCGCGTGCACCCCACGCTGGTGCCGACCAAGCGCCTGATTGCCAACGTGGAAGGCGCGATGAACGCGGTGATGGTGCATGGCGACGCCGTCGGCACCACGCTGTATTACGGCAAGGGCGCAGGCAGCGAGCCCACCGCCAGCGCGGTAATCGCCGACCTGGTGGACATTGCCCGCCTGCTGGATGCCAGCGCCAGCCAGCGCGTGCCGGCTCTGGCTTTCCAGCCCGGTGCGATGAGCGATTTGCCTGTACTGCCCATGGATCAAGTGGTCACCAGCTACTACCTGCGCCTGAAGGTGGCCGACAAGGCAGGCGTACTCGCTGAAGTGACCGGCATCGTGGCCCGTGCGGGTATCAGTATTGACGCGGTGTTGCAGCGCGAAGCGGATGAAGTGGCGGGAGAAGACGGTACTTTTACTGACCTCATCATGCTCACCCACGACACCTCCGAGGGCACCATGAACGAGGCGATTGCACAGATGCAGGCGCTGCCCACGGTACTGGCACCGATCGTGCGGATTCGCAAGGAAGAGTTGGCTTGATGCCCACTTGACATGCCGTACGCCCTGACACCACAAAACCGGGCGGATGTGCCGAAGCACATCCAAAATCACCTGCAAATTGAACCGAGCGGACATGTTGACGACGAGTTGCGGGTCGACGGGGTTGTACGCATCGTGGCCGTGCACAAGTTCTGGTCACCCGTAGCAGATCGACTTGAACTGACAAGCGTTGATCACTTGCCCTAAGCCAAGAAAAGAGATATGAATTACTTGTCTACCCGCGGCCACCCGGATCGCAAGCGCTTTTGTGAAATTCTGCTGGAAGGACTGGCGCCCGATGGCGGTCTATATTTGCCAGAGGTTTATCCGCAGGTGAGTGTCACCGCGTTGGAAAAATGGCGTGGTTTGCCGTATGCCGATCTGGCGTTTGAAATTCTTTCACTGTATATCGACGATATTTCTTCCGACGATTTGCGGGCGATTTGCCGAAAAACTTACACCCAGGAAGTTTTTGGGACGCCAGAAATTGTGCCGCTGAAAAAACTGGAAGATGGTTTATATCTGCTGGCTCTGTCAAATGGGCCCACCTTGGCTTTTAAAGATATGGCCATGCAGTTATTGGGTAATTTGTTTGAATATGAATTGGCGCGGCGTGGCAAACAGTTGAATATTTTGGGTGCCACCAGTGGCGACACGGGTAGCGCGGCGGAATATGCGATGCGGGGCAAGCAGGGCGTGCGGGTGTTCATGCTCAGCCCATTGGGACGCATGAGCCCGTTTAAGCAGGCGCAGATGTTCAGTTTGCAGGACGAGAATATTCATAATATTGCTGTTCATGGGGTGTTTGACGATTGCCAGGATATGGTCAAGGCGGTGTCAAATGATTTACCTTTCAAGCACCAATACAAAATTGGTACCGTCAATTCGATTAACTGGGCGCGTTTGCTGGCTCAGGTGGTGTATTACTTTTCGGGGTACTTGCAGTCTGGTGTGAGTCGCGTGAGTTTCACGGTCCCCTCAGGCAATTTCGGCAATGTTTGCGCCGGACACGTCGCTCGCATGATGGGATTGCCGATTGACAAGCTGGTGGTAGCCACCAACGAAAACGACGTGCTGGACGAGTTTTTCCGTACCGGTGTTTACCGCGTACGCGGGAGTGCCGACACGCACGAAACGTCCAGTCCGTCGATGGATATTTCCAAGGCCAGTAATTTCGAACGCTTTGTATTTGACCTGCTGGGTCGGGACGGCGCGCGTATACGAGACCTGTTTGGCACGCAACTGCCTCAAACCGGCCGGTTTGATTTGAGCGCTGACCCCGTGTTCCAGCAGGCTGCCAGTCGCTATGGCTTTGCCAGCGGCAAGAGCACGCACAGTGATCGTTTAACCACGATTGCTCACACCTACAAACAGCGCGGCGTGATGGTGGACACGCACACCGCTGACGGCTTGAAGGTCGCACGCGAGCATTTGTTACCCGGCACGCCCATGGTGGTGCTGGAAACGGCGCAACCCATCAAATTTGCTGCCACCATCGTCGAAGCCCTGGGTATTGAACCACCGCGTCCGCCGCAGTTTGAGGGCATAGAAAACCTGCCCAAGCGGGTAACCGAGATGGCCGCTGATGTGCAGGCCATACAAACCTATGTTCAGGCCCATTGTTGAGCGTTTTTGAGTCGAATCGGCCACCAGCCCTTATAAATACTGCTCAAGCAGCTATATAAAATATAGCAAATAAACCGCAGGCTGCTGGTTTTACGCCTTTCTGGTGGCGCGTGGTACGCATACGATCAGCCCATGCAAGCCAAGTTTGACCTTCCCCATGACACCGCCAGCATCCTGGAGTTGGCCGCCCGCTCCCTGCTCACTACTTTGTCCAGCGTCAGCCAGGGCATGTTTCTGGTAGACAGGGCTGGGCGTGTGGTGTGGGTAGACGAGGGCTACCAGCGTTTTTTGCCGCTGCTCGGCTTTGCGACGGTAGACCAGTTTGTGGGTCACCTGGTGGAAGACGTGGTGCCCAACACGCTGATGCGCAGCGTCCTGGAAACCGGCAAACCGGTGCTGATTGACTTGCTGACCAACCAGGCCGGCACCTTTGTGGTCAGTCGCATTCCGCTGCGTGGTGAAAAGGGTGCGGTGATTGGCGCCCTGGGCATTGTGTTGTTTGACCACCCGGAGACCACGCTGCAACCGCTGATCAGCAAGTTTGCCCACCTGCAGCGAGACCTGGACGATGCCCGGCGTGAGCTGGCCAGCCAACGGCGCAGCAAGTACACGCTGGCCAGCTTTGTCGGCTCCAGCCCGGCGGCAGTCGAGGTCAAACGGCAGGCGCGGCGGGCGGCGCAATCGTCCAGCCCGGTGCTGCTGCTGGGCGAAACCGGTACCGGCAAAGAGCTGCTGGCCCATGCCATTCACGCGTCGTCGGGCCGCGCCAAGGGCCCGTTTGTCAGCGTCAATATTGCCGCCGTGCCCGACACCTTGCTGGAGGCCGAGTTTTTTGGCGTGGCCGCGGGTGCCTACACCGGGGCAGACCGCAAGGGGCGTGACGGCAAATTCAAGCTGTCCGATGGCGGCACCCTGTTTCTGGACGAGATCGGCGACATGCCTCAGGGCCTGCAAGCCAAACTGCTGCGCGCACTCCAAGAAGGCGAAATTGAGCCGCTGGGCTCCAACAAACTGGTGCCGTTTGACGCGCGGGTGATTGCCGCCACCTCGCGCGACCTGGGTACGCTGGTGCGCGCCGGCCAGTTTCGCGAAGACCTGTATTACCGCCTGCATGTGCTGCCGATTCGCGTACCCCCGCTGCGCGAGCGCGCCAGCGACATTGCGGCGCTGGTAGAGGTGCTGGGCGAGGACATGGCGCACCGCGCTGGCAGTCCGCACATTGAGCTGGGGCCCGACGCCGTGGCGCTGCTGGCACAGCAGACTTGGCGCGGCAACATCCGGGAGCTGCGCAACGTGCTGGAACAAGCCGCCATGCGCGGCGACTCGCCCCACATCAGCGCCGAGCAGATTCAGGAGGTGCTGGACGAGGCAGGCGTGGAGCGGGTGGACCCGACCGTTGCCACAGCCGTATTGCAAATCGCCAGCCCTGCCTCAGACGGCCAGGTGTTGCGCCCACTGGCGGAGCAAGTGGCGCAACTGGAGCGTCAGGCCATCGCGCAAGCCATGACCGCAACCCGAGGCAACAAGGTAGCCGCCGCCAAACTGCTGGGCATTTCACGGGCGACTTTGTACGGGCGCCTGGGTGTTTAACTCTGGGATTGAATGCTATTTAATTGATAGCTGCTTGAGCAATGAATACATGGGCTGGTGGCATAAAACGATCAAAAAAATGATCTAACTTGGAGCAGGTGCCACACCCGTCATTCCCGCGCAGACGGAAATCTGTTCCAGCCACCCGGCCAGCCCGTTTACTGCGTAAGCCTCACGCCTGAATCCAGCCTCTGCGCGCCTCCGCGGGGAATGGCATACATTAATTAATTGTCTAATAATTAGACAATTGCCTGATTATCAGACGGACTGTATTGCTTGAATTTCAGACATATTGGATAGTCAGCAAAAAATAATTCAACAAAATCATAGACTTAACTACTGGCACGCCCCATGCAAGATGAGTGTAGGCATTTTGCACAAACAGGAGACAAGCATGAACCGTCGTCATTGGGCTGCATGGGCTGCAGCCACCGCCATATCTGTTTTACCGCCTCTGGCTCATGTGCAGGCGCAGAGCAAAGAGATCAAGATCGGTCACATCTACAGCCGCACTGGCCCACTGGAAGCTTACGGCAAGCAAACCGCTACCGGTTTGATGATGGGCCTGGAATACGCCACCGGCGGCACCATGATGGTCAATGGCCGCAAGATCGTGGTGATCGAAAAAGACGACCAGGGCAAACCCGATTTGGGCAAGTCGCTGTTGGCGGCGGCTTACTCCGACGACAAGGTCGATCTGGCAGTCGGTCCCACGTCATCTGGTGTGGCGCTGGCCATGCTGCCCATTGCCGAGGAATACAAAAAAATCCTGATCGTCGAACCTGCGGTAGCTGATTCGATCACGGGTGAAAAGTGGAACAAGTACATCTTCCGCACGGGTCGCAACAGCTCGCAGGACGCCATTTCAAATGCCGTGGCGCTGGACAAAGTGGGCGTGACGATCGCGACATTGGCACAAGACTATGCCTTCGGCCGCGATGGCATCAAGGCTTTTAAAGAGTCGGTCAAATCCGCCAAAATCGTGCACGAGGAATATCTGCCCACCAACACCACCGACTTCACAGCGGGTGCCCAGCGCCTGATCGACAAGTTGAAAGAGCAGCCAGGCCGCAAAGTGATTTTCATGCTGTGGGCAGGTGCCGGTAACCCGTTCAAGATTGCTGATCTGGACTTGAAGCGCTACGGCATCGAGATTGCCACCGGCGGCAACATCCTGCCCGC
>JAYUXO010000056.1:0-5341 GCA_043753505.1 Comamonadaceae bacterium | reverse complement strand
GATTGGGTGTGCTCCCGGCTGGATGTGGTGGCCGTCACCCGTGACCAGGACGCCAACGGCTGGGGCTACCTGTTGGCCTTTGCTGACCCCATGGGGCATACCAAACAATGGGCCATGCCCGCCCGCCTGCTGTCTGGCGATGGCGGGGAGTACCGGGCGGCGCTGCTGAACATGGGCCTGCGCATTGCGCCATCACCCAAGGCGCGTAACCTGCTCACGCAATATATCCAGACCCGCCAGCCGCCCGAGTTTGCCCAGTGCACCGACCGCATAGGCTGGCACGGCACCGCCTTTGTGCTGCCCCACAAAACCATCGGTGATGAAGCGGAGCGCATCGTGTTTCAAAGCGACAGCGCCATGGAGAACACCTTCAAGACCAAAGGCACCCCCGAGCAGTGGCGCGACCGGGTGGGCAAGCTGTGTGCCGGCAACACGCGCCTGGTGTTTGCGGTGGCCAGCGCGTTTGCCGGGCCGCTGTTGCGCCCGGCAGGCATGGAAAGCGGTGGCTTTCACTTTCGGGGCGATTCTTCTAGCGGCAAGACAACCGCCCTCAAGCTGGCGGCCAGCGTGTACGGTGGCACCAACTACCTCCAGCGCTGGCGCACAACTGACAACGCCCTGGAAGCCATCGCGGCGCAGCATTGCGACGTATTGCTGATACTGGACGAGCTGGCGCAGGTTGACCCCAAAACCGCAGGTGAGTGCGCCTACATGCTGGCCAACGAGCAAAGCAAGGCCCGTAGCACCCGCACCGGCCTGCCCAGGGCGCGCCTGGCCTGGCGTTTGCTGTTCCTGTCAGCCGGTGAATTGGGCCTTGCCGACCATATGGCAGAAGGTATGAAGCGGGCCCGCACGGGGCAGGAAGTGCGCATGGCGGACATACCGGCAGACGCAGGCGCGGGCCTGGGGGCATTTGAGCAACTGCACGGGCATGAAGGCGGGGCCTCATTTGCCCAGCACCTCACCCGTGCAGCCACAGCCTGTTACGGCGCGCCGGGTCAGGCTTTCATGGAATGGGCTTGTGCCCATGCCGACACACTGGCCAAAGACGTGCGGGAGGCGCTGGCGTTGATGGTGGGGGCACTGGTGCCCGAGGCGGCATCAGGCCAGGTGCAGCGGGTAGGGGCACGGTTTGCCCTGGTAGGCGTGGCGGGTGAGCTGGCCACCCGTGCCGGATTAACCGGCTGGGACAAGGGCGAGAGTGAGCGGGCGGCAAAGGCCTGCTTTGATGCCTGGCTAGCCTCACGCGGGGGCACAGGCAATGGGGAGGTGCTAGCCATGTTGCGTGCCGTGCGGCGCTTCCTGGAGGCGCACGGCGAGGGGCGCTTCACCTGGTGGCACCGGGGTGCCGATGACCACAGCGCCAAAACGCTACAGCGGGCCGGTTACCGGCGCATGCTGGATGAAGGCGGCAACCCTATCAAGTCCAACAACCAGCACCTGGCAGAGTTTGGCGACCGCATGCCTGCATCCAGGGGCGGGGAGGTAACAGCGGAATACTTTGTTTTGCCCGAGGTGTTTCGCTCTGAGGTGTGCCAGGGCTTTGATGCGCAAACCGTGGCCAGGGTGCTACTCGATCACGGGTGCTTGAAAGCCGAAAAGGGCGGATTGACCGTCAAGGCTCGCCTGCCAGGCATGGGCAATGTTCGTTGCTACAACATCACCCCTGCCATATTCGAGCTTGACGTGTAGGCCGTAAGCAGGCCCCAGGTGCGACGCGCCGGAGGGGGCGGGCACAAAGCAACTTCGCGCCATGTTTTGCCAACGGTCTACCTTGTCGCTGCATGGCTAGACCTACACGCACCAGGCCGGAACGAGTTGCCCCGGGTGCCCCGGGCCGGTTTGATGGCTGCCCCGGGTGCCAGGTCGGGGCAGAAAACCCAATGCTGGCGCGGCCTGGCGGCCTGTTTTGACATTTGCCCCGGGTGCCCCGGGTGGATTTGGGGTCACAGCCGGAACATTCAAATAAAAAAAGGTACTCCCCAGCCTCTTACAAGCCCTGCGGGAACGAATACGACTCGCAGGATTAAAGGAATTTTTGCGATTGCGTTAAGCCCCTTTCATTTCACCCGTATTGCATAGCCTGGGTCTATCGGGGGCGATGGTGACACCGGCGAGAGCGGGTCTAGGTGATTAGGTGCACCGATGCCCCGCACTGAGGGCACATCACCAGGTGGGGCTGGTGCGGGCGGCGGCGGGTGTAGGCAGATGCTGGTAACCCGGTAGGTGCTGTTGCTGGTGCTGGTGCTGGTACTGGTACTGGTGCTTGCCTGGTGCCTGGTGGTGCTACTGGTGGCATGCCCCATTTTCTACGGCTGGTCGCCAAATTGGTGGCGATGCCCCCGCACTGGTGGGGCACAAGGGGCGCATACCCCCGTTTTTCAAAAACTTACCCCCGTCGGAGCCCCCCAATGTGCCCGGAATGTGGCAGACTTCCCCGCACGCTAGCGAACGACAAAAAGCAGGTTTCCCCAGGGAAAAACAAAAAGGCCGCACGTTCTGGGAACTGTGCGGCCTTGTAAATGGTGCCCGGGGCCGGACTCGAACCGGCACGCCTTGCGGCGGGGGATTTTGAGTCCCCTGAGTCTACCAATTTCACCACCCGGGCGGGGTCAAAACAGTCTGTCATTATGGCACAGTACAGGGCATGACTTCTACAAAAACGCCCGCTCTCGCTCCCTATCCAACCCTCGAAGACGCCATTGGCAAAACCCCGCTAGTGGCGTTGCAGCGCATTGGCGCAACAGCCAATGCAGCCCGCAGCACGGTGGTGTTGGGCAAGCTGGAGGGCAACAACCCGGCAGGTTCGGTGAAAGACCGGCCCGCGCTGTCGATGATTGCGCGGGCGCAGGAGCGGGGCGACATCACGCCGGGTGACACCTTGATCGAGGCGACTTCCGGCAACACGGGCATTGCGCTGGCGATGGCAGCGGCCATCAAGGGTTACCGCATGGTGCTGATCATGCCGGAGGACTTGAGCGTTGAGCGGGCGCAGACCATGAAGGCCTTTGGCGCGGAACTCATCCTCACGCCCAAAAGCGGCGGCATGGAGTACGCACGTGACCTGGCCGAGCGCATGCAGCAGGACGGCAAGGGCAGGGTGCTGGATCAGTTTGCCAATGCCGACAACCCGCGAATTCACTACGAGACCACCGGCCCCGAGATTTGGGACGACACGCAGGGCCGCGTGACGCACTTTGTCAGTGCTATGGGCACCACCGGTACCATCACCGGTGTGTCGCAGTTCTTGAAGCAGAAAAACCCGGCCATCCGCATCATTGGTGCCCAGCCTAGCGAGGGCTCGCGCATTCCGGGTATTCGCAAGTGGCCGCAGGAATATCTGCCCAAAATCTACGACCCGCAGTGCGTGGACGAACTGGTGTTTGTCAGCCAGAACGACGCCGAAGACATGTGCCGTCGCCTGGCGCGCGAAGAAGGCATCTTTGCAGGTGTGTCCGCCGCCGGTGCCTGTTGGGTGGCGCAGCAGATTGCTGCGCTGGCGCGCGATGCGGTGGTGGTGTTCATCGTGTGTGATCGGGGTGACCGCTACCTGTCGACCGGCGTGTTTCCAGCCTGATTTTTAAGAGTAATCGGCTTGTAGCCCCTATAAATACTGCTCAAGCAGCTATTAAAATAATAGCAATCGACGGCGTGATCCATGCAATCTCAATACAAATTCTGCCCCCAATGTGCCACGCCGCTGGCCCTCATGACGCGAGACGAAGACGGTGGTCCCAAGGCCCGGCTGCGCTGCGCGGCCTGCAGCTTCACTGCCTGGAACAACCCGGTGCCGGTACTGGCCGCCGTGATCGAGTACGACGGGCAAATTTTGTTGGCCCGTAACGCGGCGTGGCCCGGTCGCATGTTTGCATTGATCACCGGCTTTATGGAGGCGGGCGAAACCCCGCAAGACGGTATTTTGCGCGAGATCAAGGAAGAAACCAATCTGGACGCTGGCCCTTTGAGTCTGATTGGTGTGTACGACTTTCAGCGCATGAACCAGATTATTGTGGCCTACCACGCGCAGGCTACCGGCGAGGTGACGTTGTCCCCCGAGCTGTTGGAATACAAGCTTTATGCGCCTCAGGATGTGAAATGTTGGCCCGCCGGAACAGGCTATGCGCTGGCCGACTGGTTGAAGAGCCGAGGGCACGAGCCACAATTTGTCGATTGGGGCAAAAAGTAACATCCGCCTAAAATCAACAATCTTCCAGGACACAACTGCCATGCAAATTGACAAAGAAATCGACACCCGCGGCCTGAATTGCCCACTGCCCATTCTCAAAGCCAAAAAAGCGCTGACCGACATGCAAACAGGCCAGCTGCTCAAAGTGGTGGCTACCGACGCAGGCTCAATGCGTGACTTTCAGGCGTTTGCCAAGCAGACAGGCAATGAGCTGGTGGAGCAGCAAACCGCAGGTGTCGAGTTCATCCACGTGCTGCGCAGGCGTTAGCCCGATTTTCATGCATGTGGGCTTCCCGCCCCTATAGATAATGCTTAAGAAGCTATCAATTAAGTAGCATTCAGTGTGTTGCTGGACATCAGGGTCTGCAAATACTGCTTGAATCCGGCGCCCACTTCGGGGTGTTGTAGCGCCAACTCCACGGTCGCCTCCAGAAAGCCTTCTTTGCTGCCGCAGTCGTAGCGCTTACCTCGGTACTGATAGGCATGGACGCCTTCACTGCCAATTAATTGTGCAATGCCATCAGTCAGCTGAATTTCACCACCGGCACCGCGCGTTTGCTGCTTGATAGCGCTGAACACAGCGGGCGTCAGGATGTAACGCCCGGCTACCGCCATGCGCGAGGGCGTGACCTCCGCACGGGGTTTTTCCACCATCTGGCTAACCTTGATGACGCGTTCCGATACTTCAGTTCCCGCCACGATGCCGTAGCGACGTACATGAGCTAGCGCTACTTCTTGCACCGCAATCACCGAAGTGCGCGTATTTGCGAAAACGTCAACCATTTGTGACAAAACGTGCTTGCCTTGGGCATCACCGGTCATGAGGTCATCCGCCAGCAGCACCGCAAACGGCTCGTCACCGACTAACGGCGCTGCGCACAAGACCGCATGTCCCAAGCCCAGTGAACGCGGCTGCCGCACATACGAGCAGTCCATGTCATCCGGGTGCAGGGAGTGCACCAGTGCCAATAACTCCTGCTTGCCAGCGGCTTCCAGCTCACTTTCCAGTTCATATGCCGTATCAAAATGGTCTTCAATGGCACGCTTATTGCGTCCTGTCACGAAAATCATGTGTCTGATACCTGCTGCGTACGCCTCCTCCACCGCATACTGAATTAGCGGTTTGTCCACGATCGGCAACATCTCTTTAGGCTG